>NZ_JBSHAP010000157.1:0-20398 GCF_053611565.1 Kitasatospora sp. NPDC054795 | reverse complement strand
CCCGTCGGTAACGGGGAAGCGGACGGGCCGCCGTTCTGCGGGCGCTACTTGTTGGTCCGGCCGATCTCCCAGAAGCGGAAGTAGCCGGTGGTGTCGACGGTGGTCTCGACGCCGGTGATGTACGAGCGGGCCGCGAAGAAGGACTTGTTCTGGTACAGCGGGATCAGCGGCACGTTGTCGGCCTCGATCTGCTGGATCTGCGCGTAGGTGGCGGCCGCGGCGCTGCGGTCGGTCTGCTTGAGACCCTCCGGCACCAGCCTTCCGCTGATCCGCGGGTCGTCCCAACCGTGGTGGTAGGCACCGCCGTTGATCAGCAGCGGGGCGAGGTAGTTGTCCGGGTCCGGGTAGTCGGCGAACCAGCCGATGACGTACGCCTGGTACCTGCCCTCGGTCCAGCCCTTGCGGTACGAGTCCCAGTCCGGCTCCTGGGCGAGCGTCACCTGGAAGAGGCCGCCGGTCTCCAGCTGCTTCTTCAGCGTCTCGGCCTCGTTGCTGCCGGCCCGCGAACGGGACCAGGTGAGGGTGAACTTGACCGGGGTCTGGACCTTGGCGTCGGCGAGGATCTTCTTCGCCTTGTTCACGTCCTGGTCGCCGTAGCGGTCGAAGAAGGCCGTGGTGTGGCCGGGCAGGCCGGCCGGGACCATGGAGTAGAGCGCCTGGACGGTGCGGGCGAAGACGTCGCGGGCCAGCGCCTTGCGGTCCATCATCTGGGCGACGGCCTGGCGGACGGCGACGTTGCTCATCAGCGGGTCCTTGGTGTTGAGGACCAGCGAACGGGTGTCGTTGCTGTCGCCCTCGGTCACCTGGAGGTCGGTCTTGCCGCCCTGCTGGTCGGAGCGGACCTGGGCGGCGGTGTTCGGCTCCAGGCTGTTGTCGGTGAGGTCGACCTCGCTCTTGTCCAGCGCGGCCTTCAGGTCCTCGGACTTGTCGAAGTACCGCACGGTGAACTTGTTGTTCCGCAGCTTGGCCTCGCCGCCGTACTTGTCGTTGGCCGACATCACGACCTTGCCCAGCTGCTTGCCGCCGTTCAGGTTCTCGACCGAGTCGATGCGGTACGGGCCGGAGCCGATCAGCTTGTCGTTGGGAACGAGCTTGTCGGCGGGGTAGACCTGGTGGTCCACGATGGCGCCGGCCGGGCTCGCCAGCTTGGCCGGCAGGGTGGCGTCGGGCGCGGAGAGGTGGAATAGCACCTCGTTGTCGCCCTTGGCCTCGACGGACTTGATCGAGTCGAGCAGTTCGACCGGGCCGTTCGCGTCGTTGATCTTCTTGGTGCGCTCGATCGAGAAGACCACGTCCTGGGCCGTCATCGGGTGCCCGTTGGAGAACTTCAGGCCCGGCTTCAGGGTGCAGTGGTACTCGGTGGCGTCGCTGCCGGTGAACTCGCAGGCCTGCGCGGCGTCCGGGGAGGGCGAGCTGGCCGCGGCCTGGAAAGTGAGCAGCGACTGGAAGGTGTTGCGCAGCAGCAGCCACGAGCCGGAGTCGTAGGCGGCGGCCGGGTCCAGGACACCGGTCAGCTGACTGGTGCCCATGGTGATCGACTTGCCGCCGCCCCCCTTGACCACGTCGGTCACCGATCCGCAACCCGTTACCGACACGGCGACCAGACCGGCGCAACCGAGTACTGCCAGGCGTTCAGCTGAAGTCTTCACGAGGCGCGTCCTTTTGGGTGGCACGAACTGGAGTAGCGTGCCATATCGAACACGCACGACCGATACCCGAGCAGATGACGTTTGGGACACGGCGGTTCAGGGCATCACGGCGCGCCAGACGAGTTGTCAGCCAATGACCGTTTTCTCCCCCGGCGACTTCGCTCCGGGGGCCCGCCGGGCCGTTTACCGGCCAGTAGGGCGGGGTCGCAATGAGACGACAATCACACCCGTGAAGCGACCAGGGAACGCAACAGGTCGAGGTCGACCTGCTCCAGTGACGACAGCACCAGCCGCCCCGGGGCCGGCTCGATCGCCGCCACCGAGGGCACCGCGATCACCGGGCAGCCGGCCTCCTCGCCCGCCCGCACCCCCGTCGGGGTGTCCTCGATCACCACGCAGCGGGACGGCTCCGCGCCCAGCCGCCGGGCCGCCTCCAGGTACGGGTCCGGGAACGGCTTGGTGCGCGGCACCTCGTCCCCGCCGATGGTGAAGGCGAAGTGGTGGGCCCCCAGCGAGCGCAGCACGATGTCGATCACGTGCCGGTGCGAGGCGGACACCATGGCGGCCGGAATGCCGTGCGCGGCAAGGGTGTTGAGCAGCCGCTCGGCGCCAGGCATGAGCGGCACCCCGCCGGCCAGCAGATCGACGAAGCGCTGGTTCACCAGCACGCCGAGGTCGTCCGGCGCGATGTCCGCCCCGGTCCGGGCGACCAGATACTCCATCACCCTGGCCATCGGGCCGCCGACCACGTGGGCGCGGTCCGCCTCGTCCAGCTCGTGGCCCAGCTCGGCGAAGAGCGAGGCCTCGGCCTGCCACCAGAAGTCCTCGGTGTCCACCAGCGTCCCGTCCATGTCCAGCAGCACCGCCTGGAGCCCGCGGTCGTCCCCGTGGTCGAGGATGCGCGTGGCGGTGGGACTGGTCGTCATGGCAGGGGTCCTTCCGGCAGGCCCGGGGCGGCCCCGGGGAAGGCACGGGCCGGCCCGCAGGTGAGCGGACCGGCCCGTTCAGGATCATCAAGGATACGCCCGCTTCGTCCGGAAAGAGCGAACGCGGTGGAAACCGGGCGTTACCGGGCGTTGAAGTACTTCGCCTCCGGGTGGTGGATCACGATCGCGTCGGTGGACTGCTCCGGGTGGAGCTGGAACTCCTCCGAGAGCACCACGCCGATCCGCTCCGGCCTCAGCAGGTCGGCGATCTTGGCCCGGTCCTCCAGCTCGGGGCAGGCCCCGTAGCCGAGCGAGAAGCGGGCGCCGCGGTACTTGAGCGCGAACATGTCCTTGACGTCCTGCGGGTCCTCGCCGGAGAAGCCCAGCTCGTAGCGGACCCGCGCGTGCCAGAACTCGGCCAGCGCCTCGGCCAGCTGCACCGAGAGGCCGTGCAGCTCCAGGTAGTCCCGGTAGGAGTTGCCGGCGAACAGCTCGTTGGCCGCCTCCGAGATCCGGTTGCCCATGGTGACCACCTGGAGGCCCACCACGTCCCGCACCCCGGACTCCTCCGGGCGGAAGAAGTCGGCCAGGCAGAGCCGGCGCCCGCGCCGCTGGCGCGGGAAGGTGAAGCGGGTGCGCTCGGTGCCGTCCTCGTGGAAGACGATCAGGTCGTCGCCCTTGGAGTTGGCCGGGTAGTAGCCGTAGACCACGGCGGCCTCCAGCCAGCCCTCGGTCTGCAGCCGGTCCAACCAGGCCCGCAGCCGCGGCCGGCCCTCGGTCTCCACCAGCTCCTCGTACGAGGGGCCGTCGCCGGCGCGGGCGGCCTTCAGGCCCCACTGCCCCTTGAACAGCGCGTCCTCGTCCAGCCAGGAGGCGTAGTCCGCGAACGGGATGCCCTTGACGATCCGGTCGCCCCAGAACGGCGGGACGGGCACGGTGTTGTCGACCGTGACGTCGGAGCGGATCTGGCCGAGGTTGACCTCGGGCTCCGGCTCCTCCACCTCGACCCGGGCGTGCCGGCGCTGCTTGAGCTCCGGCAGGGTGGCGCCGGGCACGCCGCGCTTGACCGCGATCAGCGCGTCCATCAGCCGCAGGCCCTCGAAGGCGTCCCGGGCGTAGCGGACCTCGCCCTCGTAGATCTCGTGCAGGTCCTGCTCGACGTAGGCGCGGGTCAGGGCGGCTCCGCCGAGGATCACCGGGAAGTCGGCCGCCAGCTTGCGCTGGTTCAGCTCCTCCAGGTTCTCCTTCATGATCACGGTGGACTTGACCAGCAGGCCGGACATCCCGATGACGTCCGCCCGGTGCTCCTGCGCGGCGTCCAGGATCGCCGAGACCGGCTGCTTGATGCCCAGGTTGACCACGTTGTAGCCGTTGTTGGACAGGATGATGTCGACCAGGTTCTTGCCGATGTCGTGGACGTCGCCCTTGACGGTGGCCAGCACGATGGTGCCCTTGCCCTCGTCGTCGGACTTCTCCATGTGCGGCTCCAGGTGGGCCACCGCGGTCTTCATCACCTCGGCCGACTGGAGCACGAACGGCAGCTGCATCTGGCCGGAGCCGAACAGCTCGCCGACCACCTTCATGCCCGCCAGCAGGGTGCTGTTGACGATCTCCAGCGCCGGGCGCTCCGTCAGCGCCTCGTCGAGGTCGGCCTCCAGGCCGTTCCGCTCGCCGTCGATGATCCGCCGCTGGAGCCGCTCCTCCAGCGGCAGCGCGGCCAGCTCCTCCGCCTTGGAGGCCCTGACCGAGGACGAGGAGACGCCCTCGAACAGCTGCAGCAGCTTCTGGAGCGGGTCGTAGCCCTCACTGCGGCGGTCGTACACCAGGTCGAGCGCGACCTCGCGCTGGTCCTCGGGGATCCGCGCCATCGGCAGGATCTTGGAGGCGTGCACGATCGCCGAGTCCAGGCCCGCCTCGACACACTCGTTCAGGAAGACCGAGTTGATCACCATGCGGGCGGCCGGGCTGAGGCCGAAGGAGATGTTGGACAGACCGAGGGTGGTCTGCACGTTCGGGTGGCGGCGCTTGAGCTCGCGGATCGCCTCGATGGTCTCGATGCCGTCCCGGCGCGACTCCTCCTGCCCGGTGCCCAGGGTGAACGCCAGGCAGTCGACCAGGATCGAGCCCTCGTCGACGCCGTACTCGCCGGTCAGCTGGGCGATCAGCCGCTCGGCGATCTCGACCTTCTTCGCGGCGGTGCGGGCCTGGCCGTCCTCGTCGATGGTCAGCGCGATCAGGCCGGCGCCGTGCTCGCGGGCCAGTGAGGCGATCCGGCCGAAGCGGGTGTCCGGGCCGTCGCCGTCCTCGTAGTTCACCGAGTTCAGCACGGCGCGCCCGCCGAGCGCCTCCAGGCCGGCCCGCAGCACCTCCGGCTCGGTGGAGTCCAGCACGATCGGCAGGGTGGAGGCGGTGGCCAGCCGGCCCGCGATCTCCTTCATGTCGGCGACGCCGTCGCGGCCGACGTAGTCCACGCAGAGGTCCAGCAGGTGGGAGCCGTCCCGGATCTGGTCCCGGGCGATCTCCACGCAGGCCTGCCAGTCGCCGGCCAGCATCGACTCGCGGAACTTCTTCGAGCCGTTGGCATTGGTGCGCTCGCCGATCGCCAGGTACGAGGTGTCCTGCCGGAACGGCACCGCCTGGTAGAGCGAGGCCGCCGAGGGCTCGGGCCGGGGGTCGCGCGGGGCGATCGGACGGCCCTGGACCCGCTCGACCACCTGGCGCAGGTGCTCGGGGGTGGTGCCGCAGCAGCCGCCGACCAGCGAGAGGCCGTACTCGCGGGTGAACACGTCGTGGGCGTCGGCCAGTTCGGCCGGGGAGAGCGGGTAGTGGGCGCCGTCCTTGCCCAGCACCGGCAGGCCCGCGTTCGGCATGCAGGACAGGCCGATCCGGGCGTTCTTGGCCAGGTAGCGCAGGTGCTCGCTCATCTCGGCCGGGCCGGTCGCGCAGTTGAGGCCGATGTAGTCCACGCCCAGCGGCTCCAGCGCGGTGAGCGCGGCTCCGATCTCCGAGCCGAGCAGCATGGTGCCGGTGGTCTCCACCGTCACCTGCACCAGCACGGGCAGGTCCAGCCCGGCCTCGGCCAGGGCCCGCTTGGAGCCCAGGATCGCGGCCTTGGTCTGCAGCAGGTCCTGGCTGGTCTCGACCAGCAGCGCGTCGGCGCCGCCGGCGATCAGGCCGGCCGCGTTCCGCTGGAAGCCGTCGCGCAGCGTCTCGTACGGGGCGTGGCCGAGGGTCGGCAGCTTGGTGCCGGGGCCGATCGAGCCGAGCACCCAGCGGGTGCGGCCGTCGGCGGCGGTGTGGGCGTCGGCCGCCTCGCGGGCGATCCGGGCGCCGGACTCGGACAGCTCGAAGATCCGCTCCGCGATCTCGTACTCGCCGAGCGCGCTGAAGTTGGCGCCGAAGGTGTTGGTCTCCACGCAGTCCACGCCCACCCCGAAGTAGGCCTCGTGGACGGACCGGACGATGTCCGGGCGGGTGACGTTGAGGACCTCGTTGCAGCCTTCGAGGTTCTGGAAGTCCTCCAGCGTCGGATCCTGCGCCTGGAGCATGGTGCCCAT
Organism: Kitasatospora sp. NPDC054795; assembly: GCF_053611565.1. NCBI lineage: Bacteria > Bacillati > Actinomycetota > Actinomycetes > Kitasatosporales > Streptomycetaceae > Kitasatospora > Kitasatospora sp. NPDC054795. Next base: position 14,266 of record NZ_JBSHAP010000157.1, on the reverse strand, counting down.
GGCACCGTCGGCGACCACCACCCGGGTGGCGAGCGCTTCACGCAACGCGTTCGCGCGGCTCTGCTGAGTGATGGACGGGGTGGCTGCTGTGGCCATGGGGCTTCTCCCTGGTGCGACGGCTGTCGGCTTTGCGGACCCGCTTGATCGGGCCCGCACGTGGCCAGCGTATCCGGCCGACGGGTCGGCCCGCCGTCCGTTCCGTATCCTGAGCGCTCGACCGCAAGGGGGGAGCAAGCGCGTGGCCCGATACCGGACCTCCGCGCAGCGTGCCGGTCGGGCCCTGGGGGCCCCGTTCCGCGCGCTGCGCAACCGCTGGCGGGCATGGTCCCGGTGGCGCCGGGCACTGCTGGTCCTGGCGCTGGTGGCGGCGCTGCCCCCGGCCGCGCTGGGCTCGGCGTTCGTGATGTTCCGGCTGCACTACACCGGCGAACCCGCCGCCGACGCCCGCACCCGGGGCCGGGACGCGCTCTGGCTCGGCCACGCCTGGGTGGACGGCCGCAAGACCGAGGCCGACGTGGCCGCACTGGTCCGGCAGCTGGCCGGCACCGGCATCCGGGACCTCTACGTGCACACCGGCCCGCTGGAGCACGACGGCTCGCTGCCGCCCGCCGTCCACCCCCGGGGCCGCTGGTTCACCGACACCGTGCACCGGGCGCTGCCCGGCGTGCGGCTGCAGGGCTGGCTGGGCGACGAGGTCAAGCCGGAGAAGGACGCCCTGGACCTGGAGGACGGCCCCACCAGGGACCGGGTCACCGCCTCCGCCGGCCAGGTGCTGGACCTCGGCTTCGACGGCGTGCACTTCGACATGGAGCCGATCCGCCCCGGCTCGCCGGGCTGGCTGGCCCTGCTCGACCGGGTCCGGCCGGTCACCGCGGCGCGCGGCGCCAAGCTGTCGGTGGCGGCCCCGCAGATCGACCCGGTCCCGGGCCTGCACACGGCCGGCATCCTGCTCACCGACCACGGCAAGTGGTGGGACGGGGCGTACTTCACCGAGACCGCCCGCCGGGTCGACCAGATCGCGGTGATGACCTACGACACCTCGATGCCCACCGAGCCGCTGTACGGCGGCTACGTCGCCCGGCAGACCGAGCTCGCCCTGCGGGCCACCCCGGCCGACGTGGACCTGCTGATGGGCCTGCCCTTCTACTGGGACGACAAGTGGGGCCACTGGGGCGACGCCGAGACCGTCCGGGCCGCCGTCCGGGGCGTGCGGCTGGGCCTGGGCCGGGAGGGCCGGCAGCGGGCCAACTTCGGCGTCGCGCTGTACGTGGACTTCGCCTCGCTGCCCGAGCACTGGGCGGCGTACCGCAGCGGCTGGGTGGACATCGGGTAGCGCGCCCGGACGGCCCTCCGGCGGGCCCGTGCGTCCCGGCCGCGCCCGGACGGCCGTCACGTTCCGTCGCGAATCGAACACCCTTCGCCCCCACCGGACATCTGACGGCCCGTCAGCCCCGGGGTCGCCGATATCCGGTGGATCGCGGCCGCCCGCTCCCCCAGACTGTCCCGGTGCCCGGCCGCGGTGCGCATCAAAGCCCGTAGGCTGGGCAGGTAGGGACCGTGGGGCGAGACGTTCCACGGGAGACGAGAGGTTCGACAGTCGGCAGCCGGCCCGTCGGCGCCCCGGCAGGCCAGCCGGGGCGGCGCAGGTCCGACCGCCGACCGGAGGGAGACGCTGGGTGATCGAGCTGGAAGATGTTCCCGAGTTGATCGACCCGGTCATGGTCTGCGCCTTCGAAGGCTGGAACGACGCGGGCGACGCCGCCTCCGCGGCTCTGGCGCATCTGGACGAGACCTGGGGCGGCAAGGTGTTCGCCGCCCTGGACGCGGAGGACTACTACGACTTCCAGGTCAACCGGCCCACGGTCTGGCTGGACGGCGGCATCCGCCGGATCACCTGGCCGACCACCCGGCTCTCGGTGATCCGGGTGACGGAACCGACCACCCGGGACGTCGTGCTGATCCGCGGCATCGAGCCGAGCATGCGCTGGCGCTCGTTCTGCAACGAGCTGCTGGGCTTCGCGCACGAGCTGGGCGTCGAGCTGGTGGTGATCCTGGGCGCGCTGCTCGGCGACACCCCGCACAGCCGCCCGGTGCCGGTCAGCGGGGTCACCTCCGACCCGGAGCTGGCCCGCCGGCTGGACCTGGAGGAGAGCCGCTACGAGGGCCCCACGGGCATCGTCGGGGTGCTCCAGGAGGCCTGCACCCACGCCGGGGTGCCGGCCGTGACGCTCTGGGCGGCGGTGCCGCACTACGTCTCGCAGCCGCCGAACCCCAAGGCCACGCTGGCCCTGATCAACAAGCTGGAGGACCTGCTGGACCTGCGCATCCCGCCGGGCGAGCTCGCCGAGGACGCCCGGGCCTGGCAGCTCGGCGTGGACCAGCTGGCCGCCGAGGACAGCGAGGTGGCCGAGTACGTCCAGCAGTTGGAGGAGGCCCAGGACACCGCGGAGCTGCCGGAGGCCTCCGGCGACGCCATCGCCCGCGAGTTCGAGCGCTACCTGCGCCGCCGGGAGAACGTCGGGCCGACCGGCGAGAAGCCGGTGTCCGGGCACGCCACGGCGGAGCGGCCGGCCGATCCGGAGGCGCCGGGCGGCGCCCGGGAGAGCCAGGACGGCGCCGAGGAGGAGTAGCGGCACCGCACGCCGAAGGGGCGTCGGGACACCTGGTCCTGACGCCCCTTCGGCGTGTGCTGCGGGGTGCGGGTTACAGCGCGACGCCGAGCAGGGCGTCCACGGTGCGGGTCACCAGGCCGGGCGCGCCGATGTCGGTACCGCCCTCGGCCTCCTGCCGGTCCGCCCAGCGGTCGACCGCGGCCAGCGCGGCGGGCGTGTCCAGGTCGTTCGCGAGCGCCTCGCGCACCTCGGCGAGCAGTTGCCCGGCCGCCGGGCCGTCCGGGCGGGAGACCGCGGCACGCCACCGGGCGAGCCGCTCGACGGCCTCGTCCAGGGTGCTCTTGGTCCACTCCCAGTCCGCGCGGTAGTGGTGCGAGAGCAGCGCCAGGCGGATCGCGGCCGGGTCGACGCCCTCGCGGCGCAGTACCGAGACGAAGACCAGGTTGCCGCGGGACTTGGACATCTTGTGGCCGTCCAGGGCGACCATGCCGGCGTGCACGTACGCCTTGGCGTACGGGTGGGCGCCGGTGGCGACCTGGGCGTGCGCGGCGCCCATCTCGTGGTGCGGGAAGGAGAGGTCGCTGCCGCCGCCCTGGATGTCGAAGGACATGCCGAGGTACTGGAGGGCGATGGCGACGCACTCGATGTGCCAGCCGGGGCGGCCGTGGCCGAGCTCGGTGTCCCAGGCGGGCTCGCCCGGGCGGGCGGCCAGCCAGAGCAGGGCGTCCAGCGGGTTGCGCTTGCCGGGGCGGTCCGGGTCGCCGCCGCGCTCGGCGAAGACCGGGCGCATGGCCTCGCGGGTGAGGCCGGAGACCTCGCCGAAGCGCGGGTCGGCGTCGACCGAGAAGTAGATGTCGCCGTCCAGCCGGTAGGCGGCGCCGGAGGCCAGCAGCTTCTGGACGATCGGGACGATCCACGGGATCGACTCGACGGCGCCGATGTAGTGGGCCGGCGGGAGCATGCGCAGCGCGGTCATGTCCTCGCGGAACAGGGCCGTCTCGCGCTCGGCGAGGTCGGTCCAGTCCTGGCCGGTCTCGACCGCGCGGGCGAGCAGCGGGTCGTCGACGTCGGTGACGTTCTGGATGTACAGGACGTCGTGGCCGGCGTCCTTCCAGACGCGCTGCACCAGGTCGAACGCGTTGTAGGTGGCGGCGTGGCCCATGTGGGTCGCGTCGTAGGGGGTGATGCCGCAGACGTAGATCCGGGCGGTGCCGTCCTGCGGCACCACCTCGCGGACGGTGCCCGCAGCGGTGTCGTGGATACGGAGGGGGAGCCCCTGACCAGGCAGGTCGGGAACCTCGGAGGCGGGCCAGGCATGCATGGAAACAACTTTAACCTTGCGAACATTTGAAAGCCTAACCAGTACGAAAGATCGACTGGATTCGCTTCTTGCCATTGCCCGGCGGTTTTCCGACTGGTATCGCACGGAACCGGTGCGGCGCGGAGCCGGCCAGGAGGCGGGGCGCGGCCCGGGACCCGGCCCCGGTTCCGGACGTGGTTGAGCGCCCGGTCGGCCCTGCCGCCGACCGGGCGCCCGGCGCCCCGGGGGACGCGGTCGGAGCCGCTACGACCGCTGCCAGAGGGCCGGCACGTTCGGCGGCTCCCAACCGGCCATGGCGGTGTGCGCCTGGAGGCAGGTGTAGGACACGCCGGAGTAGGTGACGCGGTCGCCCGCCTTGTACGCGGTGCCCGCGGCCCAGGTGCCGCTCGGCGGCGTACTGGGCCCCCCGGTCGGGGTGACGGTGGGCGACGGGCTCGGCGTGCCGGGGGTCTGCGGAACGTCCAGCACGAAGTCGAAACTGGCCTCGCGGGTCTGGCCGTTCTGGCGGACGTTCATCAGCAGCCGGGGATCGTAGATGCTGTCCGTGCTGTTGCGCGGCTCGCCCGGGAAGTACAGCTGGGTGGTGATGATCGAGCGGCCGGGGGCCTGCAGCTTGACGTGCAGGTGCCGGGTGCGGCCCGGGTAGAGGCCGGGCACGATGGTGTCCAGCTTGTACGCCCCGTTGGCGTCGGTGAACTGGTGGCCGCGGAAGGTGTAGGTGACGTTGTCGTAGTTGCCGCCGTTGTCGGCCTGCCAGAAGTCCAGCAGCACGCCGGAGATGGGCCGGCAGGCGCGGCCGAAGACGTAGCCGCTGACCACCAGGCGGGTGCCGGGGCCGTCGTTGACCATCGAGCTGCGCAGCGGGGAGTTGGGCTTGAAGTACGGACCCTCGATCTGCTCGACGGTGGGGGCGTCCCCGTCGTGGCACTCGGGGGTGAAGCCGATCGGTTCGCCGCTGTCGATCCGGTCCCGGGCCAGTGCGACTCCGCCGCCGACCAGCAGCGGAGCAGCCCCTAGCGCGGCGGCGGCCTTCAGTACGGTCTTGCGGCTGATCATGCCGTCGGGCGTGGGCATGCGCCGTCTCCTTCTCGTGAGGCGGGGGGTGGGGGCGGCCCTTGCCATGGTGGGGGCATGACAAGGGCCGGACCGGTCGCCCGTCCGTGCGCGCCGGGCCGGCCACCGGTGGCCAGCAGCAAAGTTACGGGCCGTCCGGCGCGACCGCGATGGACATGATCCGGGGATCGTGGTGATTTCCGTCGACCCTGGCCCGGAACTCCCCCGGGGTCATCCCGGTCTCCCGGCGGAAGAACCGGCAGAAGTACGCCGGGTCGACGAAGCCCGCCTCCTTCGAAACCTGACGGATCGTCAAATCCGTGCAGGCGAGCAGCCGTTTGGCCTCCAGGGTCTGCTGCCGGCGGATCAGACCTCCAGGGGTCCGGCCGGTGGCCTGCTTCACCAGGGTCTGCAAATGCCCCGGGGAGACGCCGAGTTCCTGCGCGGTGGAGGCCACCGAGTGCCGCACCCCGCCGGGCCGGGCGATCAACCGGGTGAAGGCGGCGGCCACTTCGGCCGGGCGGCTGGGCACCGTCGGACGGTCGGCCGGGGCGCAGGCGCGCAGCGCCCGGACGATCAGGATGTGCAGGCTGGCCCGCAGCACACCCTGGTAGCCCGGCGCCCTGGTCCGGTACTCGTGCTCCATGTCGGCGAGCAGCGCGGTGATCGCCCCGGCCTGTTCACCGAGCGCGAGAGCCGGGCGGGTGGCCAGGGCCCGCAGGGCGGCGAGGTCCTGGGGGTGGCCGAGCAGGAAGTCCTCGTTGAACAGGACGACCTGGCCGGTCAGCTCCTCGGCGTCCGCCCAGTAGTGCACCTGGCCGGGCGTGATCACGCACAACTGCGGTGGCGCCAGCGGCCGGTGGACGAGGTCCAGGACGTGGGCGCCGTGGCCGCCGGTGACGTGGACGATCTCGTAGAACGAGTGCCGGTGGGGAAAGCCGGCCCGCGAGAGCGGGCCGATCGCGTCGAAACTGCCGATGGCGAAGGGGAGCAGCTGGGGCAGCGGGACCTGCAACCGGTGCAACGGCAGGTCCGGCGCGGTCCGGGGGGTGGGGGTGGTCCGTCGCACATCCATCGGAGCAGTGTGCGACCCGTTCCGGGCACAGGTCCAGACCATCTGTCGCCGTTTTCACGGACCGGACCGGACCGCCGGCGCTCGCGCGGCCGGCGGCGAGGACCGGTCGGCACCCCCGGCCGCACCCCCGGGCCGCACCCCCGGCTACACCGGCGGCCAGGGAATCGCCGGCCAGTCCTCGGGCGGCAGCGGATGCCGGCCGGAGCCCCGGAGCCCGGCCACCCGGGCCCGGGTCGCGTCCAGTTCGGCCGCCGTCAGGTGCGGGGCGAGCCGCTCGGCGAGCTCGCCGTCCAGCTGCTCGGCCAGCCGGGCCAGCACCTCCAGCGCCTCGGTGGGCAGCGGGTCCCCGGCCCAGCCCCAGAGCAGGGTGCGCAGCTTGTCCTCGGTGTTGAAGGTGACACCGTGGTCGATGCCGTACACCCGGCCGTCGGCGGCCGGAATCAGGTGCCCGCCCTTGCGGTCGGCGTTGTTGAGCACCGCGTCCAGGACGGCGAGCCGGCGCAGCCGCCGGTCGTCGTGGTGCACCAGCAGCGCCGTCCGCCCGCCCTCGACCTCGGCCCGGACGATCGGCAGCCAGCCCTGCTCCGGGCCGCGCGGGTCCTGGAGCGCGAGCAGCGGCTCGGCCCCCGGGTCCGGCTCGACCCACAGCTGCACCATGCCGGGCCCGTGCGGGCCCTCGCGCAGCACGGTGGGCGGGATCAGCGCCCAGCCGGTCGCGGCGGACAGCTCGTACGCGGCGACCTCGCGGCCGGCCAGCGTGCCGTCCGGGAAGTCCCACAGCGGGCGCTCGCCGGCCACCGGCTTGTAGACGGCCTGCGCGCTCAGCGAGCCGTGCGCGACCGTGCAGTACAGCGCGGCGTTGGAGGCTTCGGTGAGGCGGCCGTGCACGGTCAGGCCGCCCTGGCGCAGCAGCGCGAGGGCGGTGGGCACGTCGGCGGCCAGCGCTGCGGCGGCCGCCGGGTCGGCCTGCGGCGGGGTGTCGGTGTTCAGCGCCGGTAGCCGTTCGCGCGCGGGCACAGGTGGCCCTCCGGGTCGAGCGGCAGGTTGCAGAACGGGCAGGGCTTGCGGCCCGCCGCGACCAGGTCCAGCGCGCGCTTGGCGAAGACCCGGGCCATCGCGCCGGACAGCCGCACCCGGAGCATGTCCGGGCCGGTCTCGTCGTCGGTGAAGACCGCCTCGGCGGCGTCCTCCTCCTCGTCCTCGACCAGCGCCTGGGCCTCGACCACCAGGCAGCTGTCCACGCTGTCCCAGGCCAGCGCCATGGTGCCGACCCGGAACTCCTGCTCCAGCGGGAGGTCCAGCGGGGCGGTGTCGAGCAGGTCCTTCGGGGCGGCGGCCGGGATGGCGGAGTCTCCGCCACTGCGCCGCAGCGCCTCGTCCAGGACCTCCTCGATGCGCTCGGCGAGCGCCGCGACCTGGGTCTTCTCCAGCAGCACGCTGGTGATCCGGCCCCGGGCACTGGCCTGAAGGTAGAACGCCCGGGCGCCGGGCTGGCCGACGGTGCCGGCCACGAACCGTTCGGGCTGGTCGTAGAAGTAGACCTGACGGGGCACGCTCTCGCTCCGGATCGTGTCGGTCGGCGCGGTACCGCCGGGGGCGGATCGCGGCCGGATGGACTCGTAAGTCACCCTACGACCTTCGGGCTCCGGCCGGGGAGCCGAGCCGACGGCCGCGGGCGGGGTGGCACCCGGGGAACCGACGGTGCCGCCCCGGACGGCGCCGCCCCGGACGGCCCGTCGGCGGCGTGCCTCAGACGGCGCCGCCGACCACCGCGTCACCGGTCGGGGTGGCCGCGGCCGGGTGGGGCCGGGGGGCGAGCGAGGCGAGGTCGCCGGTGTCGCCCATCCTCAGGACGAAGGGCCGCTGCGGGGTGTAGCGGATCGCGGTGACCGAACAGGGCTCGACGCTGATCCGCTGGAAGTGGTCCAGATGCAGCCCGAGCGCGTCGGCCACCACGGCCTTGATCACGTCCCCGTGCGAGCAGGCGATCCAGACCGCGTCCTCGCCGTGCTCGGCGGCGATCCTCCGGTTCCACTCGCGCACCGCGTCCACCGTGCGGTGGCTCAGCTCGCGCAGCGACTCCCCGCCGGGGAAGGCGGCCCCGGCGGCGTGGTCCTGCACGGTGCGCCAGAGCGGCTCCTTGGCCAGCTCCGCCAGCGGGCGGCCGGTCCAGTCGCCGTAGTGGCACTCCCCCAGCCGCTCGTCCTCGGTCGGCGCGCCCAGCTCGGGCCGGACCGCCAGCAGCGGCTCCAACGTCTGCCGGCAGCGCTCCAGCGGGCTGCTGACCGCCTGCACCAGCGGGATGCCCGCCAGTCGGCCGGCCAGGGCGGCGGCCTGCGCGCGCCCGGTGTCGTCGAGGTCCACGCCGGGGGTCCAACCGGCCAGGATTCCGGCGGTGTTCGCGGTGGAGCGGCCGTGACGGACGAGCAGCAGGGTGGGCATGGGGTCAGCCTACGGCTTCCGGGCCCGGCCGTGGGCCCCGGTTCTTCCGCCCGGTCGCCTCCCGGCCACCGGGAGGCCGGGGCACCGGGCACCACCCGGGTCCGTGCCGAACGGCCCCGCTCGGGTGACAATGGCCCGCATGATCGTCCACTGCGCCGCCTATCACGACGGCCACCGGGTCGAGGCCCCCGCGGACCTGGCCGGTGCGCTCGCCGCCGCCCGCGCGGCCGGTCCGGACGGCTTCGTCTGGATAGGCCTGTTCGAGCCCACCGCCGAGGAACTCGACCACGTCGGCAAGGAGTTCGCGCTGCACCCGCTGGCCGTCGAGGACGCCGTCAGCGCCCACCAGCGCCCCAAGGTGGAGGCCTACCAGGGCTCGCTGTTCGTCACCCTGAAGACCCTCGGCTACCACCCCGGCGGTCACGTCGTGACGGTCGGCGAGGTGATGGTCTTCCTCGGCCCGGACTTCGTGATGACCGTCCGGCACGGCGAGGACAGCCCGCTCAGCGGCCTGCGGGCCGCCCTGGAGCAGGATCCCGAGCAACTGCGCTACGGGCCCAGCTCGGTGCTGCACTCGGTCTGCGACACCGTCGTGGACGGCTACGTGGAGGTGGCCACCGCGCTCCAGACCGACCTGGACGAGCTGGAGGCGGACATCTTCTCCCCCGGCCGGGTCGGCCGCGACACCGCCGGCCGGATCTACGGCTACAAGCGCCAGGTGATGTCCGTGCGCAGGGCCACCGGACCGCTGCTGGAACCGATGCTGGCCCTGGAGCGCGGCGCCCGCTTCGTCCGCCCCGAGACCGCGCCCTACCTGCGGGACGTCGCCGACCACGTGGCCCGGGTGAACGACCAGGTGGACGGCATGGACCGGCTGCTGTCCGACATCCTGAACGCCAACCTGGCGCAGGTCAGCGTCCAGCAGAACAACGACATGCGGAAGATCTCGGCCTGGGCGGCGCTGGCCGCCGTACCGACGATGATCGCGGGCATCTACGGGATGAACTTCGACCACATGCCCGAACTGCACCAGGTCTGGGGGTACCCGGCGGTGCTGGTGCTGATGGTGGTGGTCTGCATGGTGCTGCACCGGGTGTTCAAGCGGCACGACTGGCTGTAGTGCCGCTCCCGACCGGCCGTCCGGTTCGTCGGGCCCGTCCCGTCCGTCCCGTCCGTGCTGTCCCGTCAGGCCAGTCCGGCGCGCTCCAGCGCCTCGACGCCGGTGCGCAGCGCCAGGATCCGCTCGTCCAGGGTGAATCCGGACGGGGCCAGGGTGAGCGTGGTGACGCCCGCCTCGGCGTAGGCCTGCATCCGGTCGGCGATCCTGGCGGTGTCGCCGATCAGCGAGGTGGCGTCGATCAGGTCGTGCGGGACGGCGGCCGCGGCACCCGCGTAGTCCCTGGCGAGGTACTTCTCCTGGATCTCGTCGGCGGCCTGCTCGTAACCCATCCGCCGGGCGAGCTGGTTGTAGAAGTTCTTCTCCTTGCTGCCCATGCCGCCGATGTAGAGCGCGGCGTACGAGCGCAGGCCGTCCACGCCGGCCTTGATGTCCTCGCCGACCGCGAGGTTCACGGTCGGGCAGAGGTCGAAGCCCTCCAGCGTCCTCCCGGACTTGGCGCGGCCGGCCGTCAGCGGGTCGACGGAGAGCGCGGCGTGCTCGGGCGAGAAGAAGATGCCGAGCCAGCCGTCGGCGATCTCACCGGTCAGCTCCAGGTTCTTCGGGCCGATCGCGGCGATGTACAGCGGGATGTGCTCGCGCACCGGGTGCACGGTGAGCTTGATCGGCTTGCCGGGGCCGCCGGGCAGCGGCAGCGTCCAGTGCGCGCCCTCGTGCACCAGGCGCTCGCGGGACATCGCCTTGCGGATGATCTCCACGTACTCGCGGGTGCGGGCGAGCGGCTTGTCGAACTTCACGCCGTACCAGCCCTCGGACACCTGCGGGCCCGAGACGCCGAGGCCGAGCCGGAACCGGCCGCCGGACAGGGTGTCCAGGGTCGCGGCGGTCATCGCGGTCATGGCCGGGGTGCGGGCCGGGATCTGGAAGATGGCCGAGCCGACGTCGATCCGCTCGGTCTTCGCGGCGACGAAGCTGAGCACCGTCGCGGCGTCCGAGCCGTACGCCTCCGCCGCCCAGCAGACCGAGTAGCCGAGCCGGTCCGCCTCCTGGGCGACGGCGATGTTGTCGGCGTCCATGCCGAGCCCCCAGTAGCCGAGGTTGATCCCGAGTCGCATCTGCCGCACCTTCCAGTGGGTTGGGGTTGCCAGCGAGGGTAGCCGTGCCTGCGCCGAACATGCTACTGACGGGTAGGAGTGGGTTGGGTCACACCGTGGTGTTGATCGTTCTGCGGGTCGGCACCTCTGCCCGCGCACCGGCCGCTACGCTCAGCCGACGTGGGGAGCGCTCTCCCCACCTGCGCGTTCACAGGGCTGCCGGGCCTCCCGGGGCCACCGGCCAGGGAAGGGCCCGTCCGATGGAAAAGCGTCACCTCGGCCGCACCGGCCTGCAGGTCTCCCGGCTCGGCCTCGGCACCATGACCTGGGGCCGCGACACCGACGAGCACGAGGCAGCGGAGCAGCTCAAGGAGTTCGTCGACGCCGGCGGCAACCTGATCGACACCGCCGACGTGTACGCGGACGGCGGCGCCGAGCACCTGATCTCCCGGCTCACCGACAGCCTGATCCCCCGCTCCGAACTCGTCATCGCCACCAAGGCCGGCAGCGTCCCGGAGTCCGCCCGCCGCTTCGACGGCTCGCGCGGCCACCTGCTCGCCGCCCTGGACGCCTCGCTGCGCCGGCTCGGCACCGACCACGTCGACCTGTGGCAGGTGCACTCCTTCGACCCGGCGACCCCGGTCGAGGAGACGCTCAGCGCCCTCGACATCGCCGTCTCCTCCGGGCGCGCCCGCTACGTCGGGGTCTGCGACTTCAGCGGCTGGCAGCTCGCCAAGACCGCCACCTGGCAGCACGCCCACCACGGGCGGGCACCGCTGGCCGGGGCGCAGCTGGAGTACTCGCTGCTGCAGCGCGGCATCGAGCGGGAGGCGCTGCCCGCCGCTCTGGACGCCGGGGTCGGGGTGCTGGCCGGCTCGCCGCTCGGGCGCGGGGTGCTCACCGGCAAGTACCGGCACGGCGTCCCGCAGGACTCGCGCGGCGCCTCGCCGTACCTGACCGGGTTCGTCCAGCCGTACCTCGGGGAGCGCTCCCGACGGATCGTGGACGCCCTCGCCACCGCCGCCGACGGGCTCGCCAGCAGCCCGCTGGCGGTCGCGCTGGCCTGGGTCCGGGACCGGCCCGGGGTGGCGAGCGCCCTGGTCGGGGCCCGGACGGTGGCCCAGCTGCAGGCGGCACTGTCGGTGGAGGCGCTTACGCTTCCGGATGAGATCCGTGGTGCGCTGGACGACATCTCGTCGCCGGTGCACCACTACCCGGACCAGGGGTGGACCGAGCTGTGACGCCCGGCCCGGGTTGTCGAGCAGAACCTGCAGTGGAGTGACCTTTGGAGCGGACGACGATGACTGACACGGGGAACGGCGCTCCGGAGGTGACCGCCGGAGCCCGGTTGACCCCGGAGGCGAAGGCCGCGAAGTTCGCGGAGCTGGCCCAGCGGATCCGCGAAATGCAGCCGGAGGACGCCGCGGATCGTGCCGCACGGGCGGGTGCCGCCCGCGCGGAGGCCTCGATGGCGGACGCCCCGGAGGCGGAGGCCCCGGAGCCCGGAGGGTCGGAGCCCGGGGAGTCGGAGCCGGCCGCTCCGGCCCCGGTCCCGGCCGCCCCTGTCCCGGCCACCCCCGTTCCGGCCCCGGCTACCGCCCCGGCCGCACCCGCCCCGGTGGTGTCCGACCGGCAGCGCGACGAGGTGCTCCGCGCCACCGTCGAGGTGCTGACCGCCGGCGGCGCCCCTGCCGACCTGGCGACCGCCGCCGTAGCCGCGCTCGGCGAGGAGGCACCCGCACGACTGCGCAAGGACCCGTGGGCGGTGCTGGGCCTGCCCGGCGTCCGGCCCGAGCACGCGGACGGCTTCGCCCGGGAGCTGCTCGGCCCCGGAGCCGGCCCGGGCGACGAGCGCCGCGCCCGCGCACTGGTGCCGTGGCTGCTGGAGCAGGCGGCGCTGCGCGGGCACTCGGCCCAGGAACTCGCCGAGGTGGCGGTCGGGCTCGACCGGCTCCGGATGCCGGAGCCGGCCAGCGCGATCCAGGCCGCCGTCGAGGACGGGCGAGTGCTGTCCTTCCAGGAGGAGCTGACCGGCCCCGAGGCTCACGCGGCGGGGGGCGACGAGGAGGACGAGGCGCCGACCCGGACGCTGCTCGCCCTGGCGGGGCTGGCGATGGCCGAGGACAGCCTCGCCGAGAAGCTGCTCCAGCTGATGGCCACCTTTGTGCCGGGCGAGGACGCCGAGGAGACCGAGGACGCGGCCGGGGCTGCCGACGGGTCCGAGGACGCCGACGAATCCGGGAAGGCGGCCACCGACGCGGAGGCAGCGGCAGAGGCCACCGAGGCCACCGAGGCCACTGCCGAACAGCCCCCCGTCGCCCCCGGCCCGGCCGCCTGGGCGGCCGCCGCCGAGGCGGCGCCGTCCTCCTCCTCGACCGCCCTGATCAAGGCCGTCGCCGAGCACGCCCTGGTGCTGCACACCGGCGGCGAGGCGGCCCGCGCCGAGCCGGCCGTACTGGTCGCCGCCGCCCGCGGCCTCGGGCTGCGGGCCTGGGCCGCCACCTGGACCGACCAGGGCCGGGATTCCTTCGCCGCACTCGCCCGGGCGGGAGCCGGCGCCGAGGCCCCCGTGGTCACCCTCGCCGAGCTGCTCTCCGGTGCCGCCGGCCCCGGCCGCGCCCCGGACGGCACGCTCGCCCTGGACCTGCTGGTCGTGCTGGACGCCCCGCTGCTGGACGTCGAACTGGCCGCCATCGTCCTGGAGTCGCTGGCCGACGGCACCCGGCTGGTGCTCAGCGGGGACCCGGGCCAGCTCTGGTCGGCCGGCCCCGGCCGGTTCTTCGCCGACCTGCTGGCCGCCAAGGCCTGCCCGGCGGTCTCCTCCCGCACCCCGGACTTCGGCCCGATCGGCGAACTGGTCTCCGGCATCGGCGTCGGCGAGCTCCAGCCGGTCGAGGCGCCGGACAAGGAGGTGGTCATCCTGACCGCCAAGGACGCCGGCGAGGCCGTCCACCGCGCCGTCCAGCTGCTCACCGACTCCATTCCGCGCGCGCTGGGCATCCCGGCCGAGCAGGTGGTGCTGCTCACCCCGGGCCACGGCGGCCCGGCCGGCACCCGCGCGCTGAACGCCGCCGCCAAGGCCCGGCTCAACCCCGGCCCCGGCCGCTTCGGCGGCTTCGACCCGGGCGACCGGGTGGTCGACTCCCCCGCTCCCGGCATCACCCGCCCGGCCCGGGTGCTGGACGGCGACGCCGCCGGTCTGCACCTGGAGTACGCGGACGGCTCGCACCGGACCGTCCCGCCGGCCGAGGCCGCACGGCTGCGGCACGGCTGGGCGCTGACCGTCCACCAGGCGCTCGGCCGGCGCTGGCCCGGCGCGGTCGTGGTGCTCCCGGAGGACGCCGCCCCGGCGCTCACCCGGCAGTGGGTCTACACCGCCTTCGGCCGCGGCGAGCGGCACCTGTCCGTGGTGCACGCGGCGGGCCCGGCGCTGGCCCAGGCCGTCGCCGAGCGCCCGGCGCAACCGCGCACCACCCGGCTGCGGGCGATCCTCGCCGAGAACGCCGCCGCCTCCGAGTACTGAGCGGCGTCCGGCCGGCGGCCCGCCGTGGC
>NZ_JBSHAP010000156.1:0-20681 GCF_053611565.1 Kitasatospora sp. NPDC054795 | reverse complement strand
GGCCTGACCCTGCGTCTTCCGAGACCTTCCCCTCCCCTGCCGGCCGCCGCGTCCGCGTGGTCTACGAGCCCGGGGCCGCGCCGCCGGCTCAGCGCAGTGCGGCCGTCGCCCCGCGCAGCAGGCCCGCCACGATGCCGACCCCGTCGCGGGTGAGCACCGACTCCGGGTGGAACTGGAGCCCCGCGAAGCCGGGCCCGCGCAGCGCGTGCACGTCGCCGGTGACGGCGTCCCGGGCGACCTCGACGCCCTCGGTGGCGAGCCGCGCCGCGTCGGCGTCCGAGCAGCGCGCGGTGAAGGTGTTGTAGAAGCCGACCGTCTGCTTGCCGCCGAACAGGTCGATCCGCTCCTGCGCCCCCTGGTAGGGGACGGCCTTGCGGCCCAGTGCGAGCCCGAGTTCGGCGGCCAGCAGCTGGTGGCTCAGGCAGACCGCGAGCAGCGGCGAGGTGCGGGCGCCGGAGCGGACCGCGGCCAGCGCGTCCGCGACGATCGGCCGCAGCAGCATCATCTTGGGGTCGTCCGCGAGCGCCGGGTCGCCCGGGCCGGGGCCGAGCACCAGTGCGCCCCGGTGCGCCGCGACGCGCCCGCGCAGCCCCGGCTCGTCGTACCGGGCCACCGTCACCCGGTGGCCGAGCGAGCCGAGCAGGTGGGAGAGCATCGAGGTGAAGGTGTCCTCGCCGTCCACGACCAGGGTCGGCTCGGTCTCGGTGATCTCGGCGGGCTGCTGCATCCGCAGCCAGAACGGCGCGAGGTCGGCCCGGCGGGAGTCCAGTGCGGCCTGCACCCGGTGGTCGTCGGCGAGCCGGGACCCGACCGGGTGGGGCAGCCGGGCGGGCGTGGGCCGGGCGCCGATCGCGGTGAGCACCCCGGCGGCCTTGGCGTGGGTCTCGGCGACCTCGGACTCCGGGACGGAGTGGCGCACCAGGGTGGCGCCGACCCGGACGACCAGCTGGCCGGTGGCCGGGTCGATGTCGGCGGTGCGGATGCAGATCGGCGAGTCCAGCAGCTGCCCGCCGCTGGCGGAACGGCCGATCAGGGCGAGCGCGCCGGAGTAGTAGCCGCGCCCGCTGGGCTCGTAGCGCTTGATCACGCGGGTGGCGTTCTCGACCGGGCTGCCCGTGACGGTCGCGGCGAACATCGTCTCGCGGAGCACCTCGCGGACGTCCAGCGAGGTGCGCCCGCGCAGCTCGTACTCGGTGTGGGCGAGGTGGGCCATCTCCTTGAGCCGGGGCCCGAGCACCTGGCCGCCGAGGTCGCCGACCGTGCACATCATCTTGAGCTCCTCGTCCACGACCATGGTGAGCTCCTCCAGCTCCTTGGGGTCGTGCAGGAACTGGAGCAGCGAGTCGAGGTCGGAGCCGCCGGCCGGGTAGCGGTAGGTGCCGGAGATCGGGTTCATCACGACGGTGCCGCCGCTCTGCCGGACGTGCACCTCGGGGGAGGCGCCGACCAGCACCCGGTCGCCGGTGTGCACCAGGAAGGTCCAGTACGCGCCGCGCTCCTGCTCCAGCAGCCGGCGGAAGAGCGTCAGCGCTAGCTCCGGCGAGAAGTCTTCCAGCGTCGCGTGGAAGTCGCGCCGGATCACGAAGTTGGCGCCCTCGCCGTTGCCGATCTCGTCCCGGATGACCCTGCGGACGATCGACGCGTACGAATCGTCGTCCACATCGAACCCGCCACCGGCAAGTGAGACCGGCAATTTCGGTAGGGCATAGGTGAATTCGGCCAACGGCAGGGTGTGCTGCTCGGTCACCGAGAGGGCCTGCAGGGGGGTGTCGTCGTCGTGCGCCTCGAAGCCGCGCTCGCGGATCTGGCGGTACGGGACGAGCGCGAGCAGATCGTGCACCGGGCCGCCGCCGGCCGGCGGGCCGCTGCGCACGGGCAGGTCGGCGAGGTGCTCGTAGCGGTCGACGGTGCCCAGCAGCACCTCGACGGTGTCCGGGCTGAGCCGGGGGGTGCGGCGGTGCAGCAGGGCGAACGCGGGGGCGTCCGGGCCGGTGAGGCGGGTGAGCAGGTCGACGGCGGTGGTCACGGGAACGGCTTCCTTCCGGGTGGGCTGGTGAGAGGCGGTGCAAGGTCCGCTCCCGGAGGGCCGTCTGCGCAGACGCCGACGGCCGCCCCGAGGGGCGGCCGTCGTGTTCGTCTAGGAACGCGTCGTTCGTGGGCCACCCTTGGGGGAGGCCCACCACCAGGAGTGGGTGTGGGGCGCGTGCATGGTTCGACCCTAGCGGATGCGCCGGGGCGGGTGAGGGCCGTCACGTCTTTGTCCGAGATATGTCTCATCCCTCGGGCAATAGTCACGAGTCACTCCTGTCACCCCGTAGCCTTGGCGATGTGACCGCTACGACTGAGACTTCGAGGGCTGCCCATTCCTGGCAGTCCCTGCCCGCGGCGCAGCAGCCTGAATGGCCGGACCAAGAGGCTCTGCGCAAGACCCTTGCCGAGCTCGCCTCCTATCCGCCGCTCGTCTTCGCCGGCGAGTGCGACCAGCTGCGCGCCCGGCTCGGGGCCGTGGCGCGCGGGGAGGCCTTCCTCCTCCAGGGTGGTGACTGTGCCGAGGCCTTCGACGGCGTCTCGGCGGAGCACATCCGCAACAAGCTGAAGACGCTGCTCCAGATGGCCGCCGTGCTGACGTACGCCGCCTCGGTGCCGGTGGTGAAGGTCGGCCGCATCGCCGGCCAGTACTCCAAGCCGCGCTCCAAGTCGACCGAGACCCGCGACGGCGTGACCCTGCCGGTCTACCGCGGCGACTCGGTGAACGGCTTCGAGTTCACCCCCGAGTCCCGCATCCCGAACCCGGAGCGCCTGAAGCGGATGTACAACGCGTCCGCCGCGACGCTCAACCTGGTGCGCGCGTTCACCACCGGTGGTTACGCGGACCTGCGCCAGGTGCACGCCTGGAACCAGGACTTCGTCCGCAACTCGCCGGCCGGCCAGCGCTACGAGCAGCTCGCCCGGGAGATCGACAACGCCCTGGCGTTCATGAGCGCCTGCGGCGTGGTGCCGGAGGAGTTCAAGGCGGTCGAGTTCTTCTCCTCGCACGAGGCGCTGGTTCTCGACTACGAGACCGCGCTGACCCGCGTGGACTCGCGCACCGGCGAGCTGTACGACGTCTCCGGCCACATGGTGTGGATCGGCGAGCGCACCCGGCAGCTGGACCACGCGCACATCGAGTTCGCCTCCAAGATCCGCAACCCGATCGGCGTCAAGCTCGGCCCGACCACCTCGGTGGACGACGCGCTCGCCCTGATCGAGAAGCTGGACCCGGAGCGTGAGCCCGGCCGCCTGACCTTCATCACCCGGATGGGCGCGGGCAAGATCCGCGAGCACCTGCCCACCCTGGTGGAGAAGGTCACCGCCTCCGGCGCCAAGCCGGTGTGGATCTGCGACCCGATGCACGGCAACACCTTCGAGGCCTCCAGCGGGCACAAGACCCGCCGCTTCGACGACGTCCTGGACGAGGTCAAGGGCTTCTTCGAGGTGCACCGCGCGCTCGGCACCCACCCGGGCGGCATCCACGTGGAGCTGACCGGCGACGACGTCACCGAGTGCGTCGGCGGCGGCGACGAGGTCCTGGTGGACGACCTGCACCAGCGCTACGAGACGGCCTGCGACCCGCGCCTCAACCGCAGCCAGTCGCTGGACCTGGCGTTCCTGGTGGCGGAGATGTACCGGGGCCAGTAGGCCCGGTGTCCGCCGGATGTGACGAAGGCCCCTCCGGATTCGGTGTTCCCGAGCCCGGAGGGGCTTTTTCGTACCCGTTTGCCCGGGTAAGGTAAGCCTCAGTGAACTAAGGCGAACCTTAGTCAAGATCCATTCCGCTCCACCCCGGGAGAGACCGCGATGTACGTGTGCATGTGCCATGCGGTCACCGAGGACCAGGTGAAGAAGGCGATCGACGGCGGCGCCGGCACCCCGCGCCAGATAGCGAAGGGCTGCCGGGCCGGCACCGACTGCGGGTCCTGCGTGCGCCGCATCCAGGCGCTGCTCGGCGAGCACGGCGCCCGCCCCTGCCCGACCGCCCGGCTGGCCGCGAAGCTCGGCCTCGCGGACCCGGAGGCCCCGGCCGCCCCGGCGCCCGCCCCGAAGGCCGCTCCGGTGGTCCCACTGCGGGCGGCCTGAACGGCCCGGGCCGTCCGAGCCGCCCGGAAGGACCGCCTCAGGACTCCGGCTGCTCGATGACCTGAGCGAGGTAGAGCGCCTCGCCGAGCTTGTCCAGCAGCTCCAGCTGGGTGTCGAGGTAGTCGATGTGGTGCTCCTCGTCGGCCAGGATGTCCTCGAAGATGTTCGCCGAGGTGACGTCGTTCTTGGCCCGCATCACCACGATCCCGCGCTTGAGCCGGTCGATCGCCTCGACCTCGACCTGGCGGTCCGCCTCGAACATCTCCTTGACCGTCTGGCCGATCCGGACGTGGAACAGCCGCTGGTAGTTGGGCAGCCCCTCCAGGAACAGGATCCGGTCGGTGAGCGTCTCGGCGTGCTTCATCTCGTCGAAGGACTCGTGCCGGGTGTACTTGGCGAGCTTCGTCCAGCCGAAGTTCTCCTGCATCTTGGCATGCAGGAAGTACTGGTTGATCGCGGTCAGCTCGGCGGTGAGCTGCTCGTTGAGGAACTCGATGACCTCGGGATCGCCCTGCATGGTGATGCCTCCTGCGTGAGTCCTGTCCTGCGTCCTGTGCTGGGTCCTGCGCTGCGCATCCTGGCACCGCTTCGGGAGGAAATTCCAGTAAGTTCACACTCACTAGGAGATGTGGCGGAATATCCGATTCATGACGGAACGTGCTGGTGGGGGCCCGATCGTTGCTCCGTACAGGCCGGGGCGCGAATCCGCACAAAGGGGCGCGCGCCGAGGCTCGTCCGCCGTCTGTCACCATGGATCCATGGGTCAGTCGAAACACGAACCGCTTCCGCCGTCTGACCCGAGGCTCCCTCCGGGCCAGCGCGCGCAGCGCGGCTGGCCCGCCCTGCACTACGGGCCGGTGCCCCGCTTCAAGCCCCTGACCTGGGACCTCCAGGTGTTCGGCGCCACCGCCTCGGCGGAGAAGCACAGCTGGGACTTCGAGGCCTTCTGCGCCCTCCCGCGCACCACCGTCGTCGGGGACATGCACTGCGTGACCAAGTTCTCGGTGCTCGGCAACGAATGGACGGGCGTGTCGGCCGCCGCCGTGCTCGACCTGGTGCCCCCGGCACCGGGCGTCACCCACGTCATGGTCTGGGCCGAGTACGGCTACAGCGCCAACCTGCGGCTGGCCGACTTCGCCGACCCCCGAACCCTGCTCGCCACCCACCGCAACGGCGAGGCGCTCACCGCCGAGCACGGCTTCCCGGTGCGGCTGGTGGTACCGCGGCTGTACGCCTGGAAGGGCCCCAAGTGGGTGCGCGCGGTGGAGTACATGCGGGCCGACCGGCGCGGCTTCTGGGAGGAGCGCGGCTACCACAACCTCGCCGACCCCTGGCGCGAGCAGCGCTACTCCTACCAGGAGGAGCCCGGCGACGGGCCGCTGCGCTGAACCCCTCGCGGCGGCCGAGCGGGTCGGACCCGCCCTAGAACAGCGAGAACTTGACCGTCACCACGCTGCGCTGCGGGCGCCGCTCGCCCGCCGCCGGGCTCTGGCCGGAGGAGGTGACCGCGCCGAACACGTCCCAGCCGCTGGTCTGCATGGTGAAGCCCGCCGCCTGGAGCGCCTTCTGCGCCTCGTCCTTGCCCATCCCGGTGACGTTCGGGACCGGCACCATGCCCTTGCTGACCACCAGCGAGACCGCGGAGTTCTCCTGCAGCAGCTGCCCGGCCGCCGGCGAGCTGCTGATCACCGAGCCCTCGGGCACGGTGTCGTCGTAGGTCTCGGTCACGCCGCCCCTGGTCAGCTGGGCGCCGGCCAGGGCCGAGGCGGCGTCGGCGGAGCTCTTGCCGGTGAGGTCCGGCACCGCGATCCGCTTGGGGCCCCTGGAGACGGTGACGGTGACGCTGTCGCTCTTGCGGGTGCGCGCCCCCACCCCGGGATCCACGGAGATCACCTGCCCGGACGGCACGGACTCGCTGAACACCTCGACGAACCTGCCGTGCAGGCCCTCCTTGTCCAGGACCCGCTGCGCCTCGGCCCGGTCCTTGCCGAGCACGCCCGGCACTGCGCCGTACAGCCCCTCGGAGATCCCGTAGGTGGCGCCGCCGATCGCCAGGACCAGGGCGGCCACCGCGGCCGTCCAGATCAGCGGACCGCGCGGGAGACGGCGGCGCGGCGCGGCCGGCCGGCGCCGCTGCACCGGAGTCGGCTCGTCGTACGGGCGGGGCTCGGCGAGCAGCTCGTCCATCAGCTCCGGCGGCATGTCCAGCACGCTGGTGCGCTCGGTCGGCGGGGCGTCGGCGGGCCGCGGCAGCGGCTGGACCACCGAGGTCGGCTCGGTGGTCGGGTAGCGCGGGCCGGGCCGGGTGGAGGTCGGCGGCTCGGCGTCCAGCTCGGCCGGGGTGAGGGTGCGGCGCACCCGCTGGAGGGCGGCGAGCAGCTCGACCGCGTCGTACGGGCGGGCGTCGGCGGAGCGGGCGCAGGCGCCGGCCACTATCGCGTCCAGTTCGGGGCCGACAGCGGGGGCGACCAGCGAGGGGGCCGGGACGTCCTCGTGCAGGTGCTTGTACATGACCTGGACGGGATTGTCGCCGGTGTGCGGGCGGCGGCCGGTGAGCATCTCGTACAGCAGGATGCCGGCCGCGTAGACGTCCACCCGCTGGTCGGTCGGGGCGTCCGGGAGGATCTGCTCGGGGGCCAGGTAGGAGACGGTGCCCATGACCGTGCCGCCGGTGGCGGTGGTGGTCGAGGTGGGCGCGCCGTCGGCGGTGCCGAGCACCCGGACCAGGCCGAAGTCGGCGACCTTGACCAGGCCGCCGTCGGTGATCAGCACGTTCTCGGGCTTGACGTCGCGGTGGACCAGCCCGGCCCGGTGGGCGGCGCCGAGCGCGGCCAGCACCGGCTCCAGCACGTCCAGAGCGGCCCGGACGGACAGCGCGCCGCGGTCGCGCAGCAGGTCGCGCAGGGTGCGGCCGGGCACGTACTCCATGGCGAGGAAGACGTGACCGCCGTCCGCGCCCTGGTCGAAGACGGTGACCACGTTGGGGTGGGTGAGCTTGGCGACGGCCTTGGCCTCGCGGATGAAGCGGGCGGTGAAACCCTCGTCGCCGGCCAGCGAAGGGTGCATCACCTTGAGTGCGACCACGCGGTCCAGACGGGTGTCGGTGCCCTTGTAGACGGTGGACATCCCGCCGGTCGCGACGCGCTGCTCGACCCGGTACCGGTTGTCGAGCAGGGCGCCGATCAAGGGGTCGTGCAGTGCCATGTCCACTCGGAGAGTCTAGAGCCGCCCGGGACGGCCGGTCCCGGAGGACACCGCCTCCGGGACCGGCTTGTGACATGCGCGACGGTTCAGAACGCGGGGCGCTCGCGGGCGTCCAGGTCGGCCCGGCCGGCCATCGCGGAGGAGGCCTCGGCGTGGAAGCGGCGCGGGATCCGGCCGGCCCGGTGGGCGAGCCGGCCCGCCTCGGCGGCGTGCCGCATCGCCTCGGCCATCAGCACCGGGTCCTGAGCCCTGGTCACCGCGGAGGCGAGCATCACCGCGGCGCAGCCCAGTTCCATCGCCAGCGCCACGTCGGAGGCGGTGCCGGCGCCCGCGTCCAGGATCACCGGGACGCCCGCACCCTCCACGATCAGCTGGAAGTTGTGCGGGTTGCGGATGCCCAGGCCCGAACCGATCGGCGAGCCCAGCGGCATGATGGCCGCGCAGCCGACGTCCTCCAGCTTGCGGGCCAGCACCGGGTCGTCGTTGGTGTACGGCAGGACGGTGAAGCCGTCGTCGACCAGCGTCTCGGCGGCGTCCAGCAGCTCGATCGGGTCGGGCAGCAGGGTGCGCTCGTCGGCGATCACCTCCAGCTTGACCCAGTCGGTGCCGAGCGCCTCCCGGGCCAGCCGGGCGGTCAGCACGGCCTCGCCGGCGGTGAAGCAGCCGGCCGTGTTGGGCAGCACCCGGATGCCGTTGCGGGTCAGCACGTCGAGCACGGAGCCCTGGGTGGTGGCGTCGACCCGGCGCATGGCGACGGTGGTCAGCTCGGTGCCGGAGGCGAGCAGCGCGCGCTCCAGGACCTCCAGGCTGGGGGCACCCCCGGTGCCCATGATCAGCCGGGAGGAGAAGGCCGTCCCGGCGATGGTCAGAAGGTCGTCGGCCATGGTTCAGCCTCCCTGCACGGCGGTGAGGATCTCGATCCGGTCGCCGCCGGCCAGCGCCGTCCCGGGCCACGAACCGCGGGGCACCACGGCCTCGTTGAGCGCGGCGGCGACACCGGTGTTGGCGGCGCTGACGGCGGCCACCACCTCGGCGAGGGTGGTCGTGGCGGACACCCGGCGGGGCTCGCCGTTGACGGTCAGGGCGATCTCGTTCGGGGTGATCTCGTTCGGGGCGATCTCGGTCATGCGGAGGCCTTCGCAGCGGGGGGTTCGGGGGAGAAGCGCAGGGGCGTGAACGGCCTTGCCGTTTCGGGGACCTCACCGGTGGCCAGGTACTCGGAGACCAGGTCGGCGGTCACCGGGGTGAGCAGCACGCCGTTGCGGTAGTGGCCGGTGGCGGCGACCAGCCCGGGCAGTGACGTCGGGCCGAGCAGCGGGGCGTTGTCCGGCGATCCGGGGCGCAGCCCGGCGGAGGTCTCCAGCAGCGGGAGTTCGGTGATTCCCGGGACCAACTCGTGGGCGTCGCGCAGGAGTTCGTACACCCCGCCGGCGGTGACGGTGGTGTCGTAGCCCTGCTCCTCGGTGGTCGCGCCGACCACCAGCTCGCCGTTCTCCCGGGGCACCAGGTACAGGTGCCGGCCGCGGACGACGGCGCGGACGTTGCGGGACAGGAACGGGCGGTAGGCGTCCGGGACGTGCAGCCGCAGCACCTGCCCCTTCACCGGGCGGATCGCGGGCAGCACACCGTCGGGCAGGCCGGGCAGCCGGTGGCTGTGCGGGCCGGCGGCGAGGACGACCTGCCCGGCGCCCACCCGTTCCCCGGTCGAGAGCCGGGCACCGGTCGCGCGGCCGTCCTCGACCAGCAGCTCGACGGCCTCGGCGCGGTGCAGCAGGACGTTCGCGTTCTCGCAGGCGGCGGCCAGGGCGGTGAGCAGGCGCCGGGGGTCCACCTGGTGGTCGTCCGCGACGTGCAGGCCGCCGCGCACGCCGGGGGCGAGCATCGGCTCCAGCCTGCGGGCCTCCCGGCCGGTCAGCCAGGTCGAGTCCAGACCGAGCCGCTGGTGGAAGGCGTGCAGCTCGCGCAGTTCCTCGCGGTCGTCGGAGTCCAGCGCCACGGCGACGGTGCCGCAGCGGCGGTAGCCGGTGTCCCGGCCGCCGCTCGCCTCGGAGAGCTCGGCGGCGAAGGCCGCGTACCGCTCGTTCGAGGCCATCCCGAGGCGGAGCAGCGGCTCCTCGCCGTACTGCAGCTCGGTGACCGGGGCGAGCATCCCGGCCGCGACCCCGGCGGCCCCGCCGCCGGGGGAGGGGTCGACCACGATCACGTTCCGCAGCCCGCGCTGCGCGGCGCGCCAGGCGACGGCGAGGCCGATGACGCCCCCGCCGATCACCAGCACGTCGGCGTGGGCGCCTGATGGCAAGCGTGACAAAGCTGCTCTTCTCCCTTCGCCGGTATGACCCGGATCAGGTTCGGACGGTCGCAGGCCGTGCCAGCCCGCCTCTCAGCCCGGTGCGCCGGGCTCCCGTGTGGTGCCCCCACCTTAACGCCGGGGGTCGGCCCGGCCGAAGGCCCGTACAGCGGGCGGACGGCCCGCAGGCCGCCGCGTCGCGCTGAGTACAGTGACGGGCGTGGCAGAGCTGAGCGGAACGGATCAGGTGGTCGTCGTCGGAGCCGGGCTGGCCGGGGCGCAGTGCGCCCTCAAACTGCGGCAGGGCGGCCGGCAGGGGCCGATCGTGCTGGTCGGCGAGGAGCCGCACGCGCCGTACGACCGGCCGCCGCTCTCCAAGGACGTGCTGCTCGGCAAGGCCGACTCCACCGCCCTGGACATCGACTACGGGCAGCTCGGCATCGAGCTGCTCACCGGCCGCCGGGCCACCGGCCTGACCCCCGGCGTGCTGCACACCGACGGCGGCGACCTCCCGTACGGCTCGCTGGTGATCGCCACCGGCGCCGTCCCGCGGGCCCTGCCCGGCGCCGAGCGCGCGCACCTGCTGCACACCCTGGACGACGCCCTGGCGCTGCGCGCGCTGCTGCGCCCCGGGCTGCGGCTGGTGCTGGTCGGCGCGGGCTGGATCGGCGCCGAGGTGTCCACCGCGGCCCGCGCGGCGGGCTGCGAGGTGACCGTGGTCGAGGCCGGCCCGGCGCCGCTGCCCGGCGCGCTGCCGACCGAGGTCGGCTCGGCGATGGCCGCCTGGTACGCCGGGGCCGGGGTCGACCTGCGCTGCGGGGTCGGCGTGGCCGCCGTCGAGCCCGGCGCGGTGCTGCTGGCGGACGGCTCGCACCTGCCCGCCGACGAGGTGGTGGTCGGCATCGGGGCCCGCCCCGCGACCGGCTGGCTGGCCGGCTCCGGGGTCGAGCTGGACGCGGCCGGCGCCGTCGTGGTGGACGGGCGGCTGCGCACCTCGGTGCCCGGCGTGTTCGCGGCCGGCGACTGCGTCAGCTACCCCTCGGCCCGGGCCGGTGCCCGGCTGGCCGTCCAGCACTGGGACCACGCCCTGCAGTCCGGCGAGGCGGTGGCCGCAGCCGTCCTGGGCGCGGACGCGCCGGCCTACGACCCGGTGCCGTACTTCTGGTCCGAGCAGTTCGGCCGGATGGTCCAGTACGCCGGCCGGCACGCCGGGGGCGACGAGCTGCTGTGGCGCGGCTCCCCGCGGGACGGCGACTGGTCGGTGCTCTGGCTGCGCGACGGCGTGCCGAGCGCGCTGCTGGCCGTGGACCGGCCGCGCGACCTCACCCAGGGGCGGAGGCTGATCGAACGCGGTACGGCCCTCGATCCGGCCCGCGCGGGCGACCCGGAGGTGCCACTGAAGTCGGCCGTCGCGGGGTAGTGCCTGGTGCGCGGTGGGCCGCGGAGGTGGCAGTCTGGTGGCGTGAGTGAGATCGAAAGCAAGATTGAAGCCCTGGTCACCGACTGGATGTACCTGCCCGACATCTCGGAGCAGTGGGGGGTCCGGGTCACCGAGGTACGTGACCTGGTCAAGAACGGCGGCCTGATCGCCGTCCGGCGCGGGCCGAACAAGTCGCTGCAGGTCCCGGCGGCGTTCATCGACGGCCCGGGCCTGGTCAAGCACCTGTCCGGCACCCTGACCGTCCTGCGGGACTGCGGGTACAACGACGTGGAGATCCTGGAGTGGCTCTTCACCGAGGACCCGTCGCTGCCCGGCAGCCCGATCCAGGCGCTGCGGGAGAACCGCGGCACCGAGGTGAAGCGCCGCGCCCAGGCGATGCTGATCTGATGGCGGCGGACACGCTGCGTACCCGGCTGGCCGACGCCCGGCTCTACCTGTGCACCGACGCCCGCCGGGAGCAGGGCGACCTCGCCGAGTTCCTAGACGCGGCGCTGGCGGGCGGGGTGGACGTCGTCCAGCTGCGGGACAAGGGCCTGGAGGCCAAGCAGGAGCTGGAGGCCCTGGAGGTCTTCGCCGACGCCTGCCGCCGGCACGGCAAGCTGCTGGCCGTCAACGACCGCGCCGATGTCGCCCACGCGGCCCGGCCGGACGTGCTGCACCTCGGCCAGGACGACCTGCCGGTGCAGGCCGCCCGGGCGATCCTCGGCGAGGACGTGCTGATCGGCCGTTCCTGCCACGCCGAGTCCGAGGTGGACGCGGCGATCGCCGAACCCGGTACGGACTACTTCTGCACCGGCCCGGTCTGGCCGACCCCGACCAAGCCGGGCCGCCCGGCCCCGGGCCTCGGCCTGGTCTCGTACGCGGCGAAGCAGGACACCGACCGGCCGTGGTTCGCGATCGGCGGGATCGACCTCGGCAATCTGGACGAGGTGCTGGCCGCCGGTGCCCGCAGGATCGTCGTGGTGCGGGCCGTCACCGCCGCGGCGGATCCGCGGGCGGCCGCCGCCGAGCTGTCCCGCCGGGTGCGCGCCGCGCTCTGACCGGCCCGGGCCAGCGGGATCCGGGGCCCGCAGGCGCCCAGGCCCCGGGGCCGTCGCCGTCCGTCAGTACTTGCGGACGGTGGCGGCCTCGGCCAGGGCCAGCAGCACCGTACGGGCCCGGTCGTCGGCGAGCGGAGCGGCCTCCAGCGCGGCCAGCGACTGCCGCATCAGCTCCTCGATCCGGTGCTCCACCAGCTCGGGCGCGCCGCTGCGGGCGACCAGCGCGCGCAGCTCGGCGACCTCCGGGGCCGCCAGGTCCGGGGCGCCGAGCCGCTCGTCCAGGTGCCGGGCGTCGGCGGCCGGCAGGCCCCGCATCGCGTGCGCGACCAGCAGGGTGCGCTTGCCCTCGCGCAGGTCGTCCCCGGCCGGCTTGCCGGTGACGGCCGGGTCCCCGAAGACACCGAGCAGGTCGTCGCGCAGCTGGAAGGCCTCGCCCAGCGGCAGCCCGAACGCCCCGTACGCCTCGACCAGTTCCGGCCCGGCACCGGCCAGCAGCGCACCCACCTGCAGCGGCCGTTCGATGGTGTACTTCGCGGACTTGTAGTGCAGCACCGTCCGCGCCCGGTCCAGCGCGCCCTCGTCGGTCGAGTCGCCGGCCACCGGCTCCAGGACGTCCAGGTACTGGCCGAGCATGACCTCGGTGCGCATCAGGTCGAACACCGGCTTGGCGGCGAGGACGGCGGCCGGCTCCAGGCCGGAGCGCAGGAACAGCTCGTCGCACCAGATCAGCAGCAGGTCGCCGAGCAGCACCGCGGCCGAGGTGCCGTACTGCTCGCGGTCGCCGCGCCAGCCGCTGTCCCGGTGCAGCGCCTCGAAGCGGCGGTGGACCGAGGGCAGGCCGCGGCGGGTGTCGCTGCGGTCCATCAGGTCGTCGTGCACCAGGGCGCTCGCCTGGAGCAGCTCCAGGGCGGCGGCCGCGTTGGCGATCGCCTCACCGGTGGCGCCCCCGGCCGGGCCGCCGGCACCGCGCCAGCCCCAGTAGCAGAAGGCCGGGCGCAGGCGCTTGCCGCCGTCCAGCAGGAAGTCGCGCAGCGCGTCGGCGGCGGGGGCCAGCCGGGGCGAGATCTTGTCGAGCAGCACGGACTGGCCGTCCATGAACGCGGCGAGCGCCGCGTTGACGCGGGTGCGGACGTCCTCCACGTCAATGGGGTTGGCCGCACTGGGGTTGGCCGGCCGGGTGCTGGACGAGGTCACGATGGGGCTCCGCTGGTTCTCTGGGGTGCAGCAAGCGTAACGGTGCGGCTGGGAACGGGTGTGCGAGCAGCCCCGCGGGGGGCTCGAAGGAGGCGCCGCGGAACGGGGCCGGGGCGAACCGGAACGTCTTCCATCTCTTGTCTCAATAGGTGGAATACGGTTGTCCGGCCCCTTCGAACGCCGGATAGCCTGCCAGCATGGCACTCGGTATCGCTTCCACGAGAACGGATCGCGCACTGACGGTGCGCGACCTCCTGGCGGCCGGAAAGCGCTCCTTCTCCTTCGAATTCATGCCGCCGCGCACCGAGGTCGGCGAGCAGAAACTCTGGGACGCCATCCGTCGGCTCGAACCGCTCGACCCGAACTTCGTCTGTATGACCTACGGCGCCGGCGGCTCCTCGCGCGAGCGCACCGTCAACATGGTCGGCCGGATCGCCACCGAGACCACCCTGACCCCGGTCGCCCACCTCACCGCGGTGGACCACTCGATCGCGGAGCTGCGCAACATCATCGGCCAGTACGCCGACCAGGGCGTGCGGAACGTCCTGGCGGTCCGGGGCGACCCGCCCGGCGACCCGATGGGCGAGTGGGTCAGCCACCCCGAGGGCGTCACCTACGCGTACGAGCTGGTGGAGCTGATCAAGGGCATCGGCGACTTCTGTGTCGGCGTCGCGGCCTCGCCGAACATGCACCCGCGCTCGACCGACTGGGACGAGGACATCCGGCACTTCGTGGCCAAGATCCGCTCCGGGGCCGACTACGCGATCACCCAGATGTTCTTCGAGGTGGACGACTACCTGCGGCTGCGCGACCGGGTCACGGCCGCCGGCTGCGAGACGCCGATCATCCCGGAGATCATGCCGGTCACCAACGCCAAGCAGCTGGAGCGCTTCCCCCAGCTCAGCGGCTCGGCCTTCCCCGCCGACCTGGAGGCCCGCCTGCGGGCGGCCATCGACGACCCGGCGGCGCTGCGGGCCATCGGCATGGAGCACGCCACGGCGATGGCCGAGCGCCTCCTCGCCGAGGGCGCGCCCGGTCTGCACTTCATCACGCTGAACCACTCGACGGCGACGCTGGAGATCTACCAGAACCTGGGGCTGCACCAGCGCTGACCGGCGGCCCGGGCCCGCGCCCGCGCAGCACCGGCGCCGGGTGTTCACGAGCCCGTCACCGCACCGACGGTGACGGGCTCGGTCGTGTGCGGCCGCCGTCCGGGGCGGCGGGAACGCGATGCGGTACCCCGGCCGTTGAACCGGTACAGTCGCCGCACACGCGCGGCGCACAAGCGCGGGTACGCGACTGGAGGTAGCGGGCGGATGGGCATCGGATACCTGCTGCTGTACACCGCGTTGGCGGTGGTGGCGCTCTGGTTGGTCGCCGAGGTGCTGCTGCAGAACCGGGCGCCGCTGCACTGGCGGGTCCTGGCCCTGGCAGGCTTCCTGGGCGTGGCCGCCGGGATGGTCCTCGGCTCGGTCGTGGTGATCGGGGCCGGCGCCGCGCTGTTCGCGGTCGGCCAGACCTTCGTCACCCTCGCGGTCAAGCGCGGCCACCAGGCCGGCTGGTCCCTGCGGAAGGCCGACGGCAGCCTGCCCGGCCCGCTCGCCAAGGTGCCGCTGCTGGGCGCCCTGACCGGCGGCGCCGCCGCGGTGGCGGCCGTCGCCGCCAGGAAGCGGGTCGGCGAGGTCAGCGCCGTCGAGGAGACCCGGGCCTTCGCGCCGGTCCCCGTCGAGGTGCCCGACGAGGTGCCCGAGGTCGAGCAGACCGCCGCCTTCGAGATGCAGGAACTCGCCCAGGACGGCGTCTACGCCCCCGGGTACTACGAGCAGCAGCAGCCGCAGGTCCAGCAGCAGCACCAGGACCCGTACGCCGCCGCCTACCAGTCCGGCTACGACCAGCAGCAGTGGCAGACCCAGCAGCAGCCCGCCTACGCCTACGACCAGCAGCAGTCCTACGGCGGCTACCCCCAGCAGCAGGACCCGTACAGCGGCTACCCGCAGCAGCAGGACCAGCAACAGGACCCGTACGCGGGCTACCAGCAGCCGCAGCACCAGCAGACCTGGGACCCGAACGCCCAGCCCCAGCAGCAGTGGCAGCCGCAGCCCGACCCGCAGGTCCAGGGCATCCCGCAGCAGCCGGCGTACGACCAGAACTACGGCTACCAGCAGCAGAACACCTGGCACCAGGGCTGACCAGGCAGGGGCCCGGAAGCCCGGCGCCGACCGGGCCGGGCCCTACGCCGGGCCGATCAGCCCCGCGGTGATGCAGGCCGACATACCGACGCGGGCGAGGCCCCCGCCGGGGTGGGCGTTGCCGCCGACCAGGTAGAGGCCCGGGACGGGCGACCCGTTGGCGGCGTGCAGCCCCGCGTACGAACCCGCGAGCACCGGGCGGGCGACCGAGCCGAACAACGCGCCGGTCTCCCGGCGGGTGTCCTCCGGGGTGCGCACGACCCGCCACAGCACCCGCTCGCGCAGTCCCAGGCCGGCCGCGTCGACGTGGGCGAGCAACTGGTCGGCGTAACGGTCGGCGACACCGGGGGCGGTCCAGTCGACGTCCTCCTCCTGGGCCGGGACGGTCGCGGTCAGCACCACGCTCTCGTGGGCGTCGTCGGGGCGCAGCGCCGGGTCGTCCGGGCGGAGCACCTGCACGGTGGGACGCTCGCACAGCGGCGCGGACAGGGTGAGGGCGTTCTCCTCGGCGGCCGGGTCCACCGCGTGGACCACCGTCCGGTGCGCGGTGCCCTCGGGCCGGGGCCCGCGCAGGGCGAGCAGCACGCTGAACCGGCCGGGCACCTCGAACGGCTCCCAGTCCTCGGCCGGCACCCCCGGCCACTCGGCGATGCCGTGGTGGAACAGCGCGCGGGTGTCCATCGCGGAGATCACCAGGTCCGCGTCGATCCGGCCGTCCGCCGTCCCGACCCCGCACGCCCGGCCGTTCTCCACGACCACCCGGGTGACCGGGGTGTCGAAGCGGAACTCGACCCCGCGCAGCTCGCAGCGCCGGTACACGGCGTCCGCGAGCGTGCGCAGCCCGCCCCGGACGTACCAGACGCCGAAGGACTGCTCCATGTACGGCAGCACGGCGGCCCCCGCCGGGGCCTGCCCGGGCAGGAGGCCGTACCGCAGCGCGGGCTCGCCCAGCAGGGCGGTCAGGCCGGGATGGCCGCCGAGCTGCCACCGCGCCACGTCGGCGAGGCTCCACGGCTGCGGGCGGCGCAGCCGGGCCAGGCCGGTGCGCGGCGGCACGGGGTACGGGTCGGTGTCCACCCGGGCCCGGCCGGCCGGGGACAGGACACCGAGGTCGGCCGGGAGCGCCTCCTCCAGGAGCGGGCGGCGGGTGGCCTCCCAGACCGTCCGGCCGTGGTTCATCACCTCGCTCCAGCGGGCGCCCGAGCCGGCGCCGAAGGCGGCGTCCAAGGCCTGGCTGACACCGCCGCGGGAGGCGTTGGGCAGGGTGACGGCGGTGCCGTCGGGGAACAGGTGCCGGCTCTCCGGGTCGACCGGGGCCAGCTCGACCAACTGCTCCAGCGGCTCCTTGCCGGTCTTCAGCGCGAGGTCGCGGTAGACGGCCGGGAGGGAGAGCAGGCCGGGGCCGGTGTCGAAGGCGAAGCCGTCGCGCTCGTACCGCCCGACCATGCCCCCGTACGTGCCGCCCGCCTCGCAGACTGTCACCCGGTGGCCGACGGTCGCCAGCCGGGAGGCCGCCGCGAGCCCGCTCATTCCTGCGCCGATGACGACGATCTTTGCCATGGCCCCGATCCTAGGGCGAGGTTTACGCCGCGCCCGCAGTGCCCGCCGCCCTGGCGGCCCTGCGTTCGCGGCGGCGGGCCCGGAAGGCGCGGATCTTCGTGATCGCCAGCCGGACCAGCAGCAGACCGGCGACCAGGACCGCGGCGGCGACCGAGGCGGCCAGCCAGGGGTGGAAGATCGCCAGCGTGACCAGGCCGGCCACCGAGAGGTCCTCGGCCATGCTGACCACGATGTTGCTGACCGGTTCCGGGGAGGTGTTGACGGCCATCCGCAGCGAGGACTTCACCAGGTGGCTGACCAGCGCCGAGGTGCCGCCCATCGCGCCGGCCGCGACCTCGCTGAGCGAACCGGGGGCGTTGCTCGCGATCAGCACGCCGACCGTGGCACCGGCGATCGGCCTGATCACCGTGTGCACGACGTCCCAGACGCTGTCCACGTACGGGATCTTGTCGGCCACGGCCTCCAGCGCGAACAGCACGCCCGCCACCACCAGCACGTCCGTGCGCTCCAGCGCCTGCGGCACCGAGTCCGCGTCACCGAACCTGCCCAGCAGGCCGAGCAGCAGCACCACCGCGTAGGCGTTGATGCCGCTGGCCAGCCCGCTGGTGAAGATCAGCGGCAGGACCGTCATCGCGTCCCCCTCCTCGTCATCGCGTCCGCTCCTCGTCCGGCGGGGCCGGTTCCGCCCGGCCCCGCCGTACCGTACCGGCACCCGGGACGCCGTGGACGCACGTCGCGGTTCCGGCGGACGGCGGGCCGGGACGGACTGAGTACGGATACTCAGATTCGCGGTTGAGTACGTCAGCGGATGGCCGACGACCTGCGCGGACGGGAGAGTGGTGGCACCCGGGAGGGCGGCGCGTCGGGCGCCCGGCCCGCCCGGGCGGCGGATCCGTCCGTCTCCCGGCCGCGCAGGCCGGGGGAGGCGGCGGACGGACCGCCACGGGGCTGGTCGTGGTCCCCGCACCGCCGACACGGGGCGGCGGAGCGGGCCGGGGGGAGACCGGCCGTGAGGGGGAGCTCGCCGCCGCCGGCCAGGGGGTGGACCGGCGGAGCGACGACACGGCGGCGGCGCGGAACCGGGGGAGGACCGCGCCTGCCGCCGCTACCCCGTTTTCCGGCCTCCCTGCGGTTTTTCCGGACTCCTTACGGCCCCTTCGCGCCGCAGGAGAGGCCTTCCGGGCCGGATTGTCAGTGGTGCCGTTCACGATGGGAAGGCACGGACCACCCGGTCCGCGCGCTGCCTCGGAACGGGGGAGACCATGACCATCAGTCGTCCTGAGCCCGTCACCGCCCGCCTCCACTCCGCCGCCCTGCCACAGCTCCCGGGTCCGTCCACCCGACGCCCCGCCGGAGCGGACGTCCACCCCGTGCTGCGCCGGACCGCCGCGCCGCCGGCCGCTCTCGACCTGCTCGCCGACGCCCACCGCACCCTCGTCCGGGCCCGCGCCCTGGAGGACCCGCTGGAGCGCTACGCCACCGCCCACCTGGCCGCGCTGCGCACGGTGGCGGCCGTCCTGGCGGTGCGCGGCCGCCCGGAGAAGAGTCCGCGCCGCCGCAAGGCCATCCGCAGCGCCTGGGAGGTGCTGCCCGAGGTGGCCCCGGAACTCGCCGAATGGGCGCTCTACTACGGCGCCGGCGCCCGCCGCCGGGCCGCCGCCGAGGCCGGGATCAGGGGCGCCGCCTCGGCCCGCGACGCCGACGACCTGATCCGCAACTCCGCCCTCTTCCTGCGCCTGGTCGAGCGGCTGCTCGGCCTGCACGCCGCGCCGCCCCCGCCCCGGCTGCCACTGGAGGCCGACGAGCCGCCGGTCTGACAGGGTCCCCGCCGGGCCGGTCCGACGAGGTCCCCGCCGGGCCGGTTTAAGGTGGAGGCATCCTGATCGAACTGCACGTGCCAAGGAGCCCCACCTTGTACCCGACGCGTCCCCGCAGTGCCCTGCGTACCGCCGTGGTGTGGGAGGTGGTCCGGGCAGCCCTGGAGAAGCGGGCGGCCGAGCTGGACCAGCCGGTGCTCGACGTGGTCGACACCGGCGGCGGCACCGGGAACTTCGCCGTGCCGGTCGCCAAGCTCGGCCACCGCGTCACCGTGGTCGACCCGAGCCCGGACGCCCTGTTCGCCCTGGAGCGCCGGGCCGCCGAGGCCGGTGTGACGGACCTGGTGCGGGCCGTCCAGGGCGACACCCAGACCCTGCCCGAGCTGGTCGCTCCCGGCAGCGTGGACGCGGTGCTCTGCCACGGCGTGCTGGAGGTCGTGGACGACCCGGCCGAGGCGCTCGGCAGCCTGGCCGGCGCCCTGCGCGCGGGCGGTGTGGTCAGCCTGCTGGCGGCCAACCGCAACGGCGCCGTGCTGGCCCGCGCGCTGGCCGGCCACTTCAACGAGGCCCGCACCGTGCTCTCCGCCACGGACGGCCGCTGGGGCGCGCAGGATCCGATGCCGCGCCGCTTCACCGGCGAGGAACTGGGCCGGCTGGCCGAGGCCGCCGGCCTGCGGGTGGAGTCGGTGCACGGCGTACGGGTCTTCGCCGACCTCGTCCCCGGGGTGCTGGTGGACGCCGAGCCGGGTGCCCTGGACGCGCTGCTGAAGCTGGAGGAGGCCGCCGCCGAGCAGCCCGCATTCCATGCCGTGGCGACCCAGCTGCACCTGCTGGCCACCCTGGCCTGAGGCGTTCCGTCCGGCACGCGCTCCTCTCAGGGCGCGTGCGCCCCTTCACGAACCCTGCCACCGTCGTACGGTTTTTTTGCACACCGTACGGCGGCGGTTCGCGCCCCGGAGGCCTGGCGGTTCCCCGCCCGTGGCCCGTCCGTGCGCCGGTCGGCCCCCGGTCGCTCCGCGCCGCCCGATGGCAAACCTGCCCAGGTCCGGGACGATTCCATCCGATCGGGCACTTGTCCGGGGCGTGGCGCGTTGACTCCGATGCGGCCGTCCCCGCTCGAAGTGGCCCGTCCCACGCGGTGCAGACCACTCCGTAACGGGCCCACGGACCGTATGATCTGGGTAAAGCCGGAAAGCATGACAGCCGGACGCGTGGGGCATATGGACGACACGGGCCGGGTCCCCCGCACGGGCGTCCGACCGTGTGCCCCAAGGCTGATTGGACTTGCCTCCCCGACCGGGGTGGGCGGACCGGTCGCATGCGCGACCGACGAGTAGGAGGACTCCGTGCCGCTCTCGGAGCACGAGCAGCGACTGCTCGACCAGATGGAGCGAGCGCTGTATGCCGAAGATCCCAAATTCGCGTCTGCGCTTGAGGGAACCGGGCTGCGCACCTACACCCGTCGGCGGGTCTACCTGGCCGTCGCCGGCTTCGTGGTGGGCATCGGCCTGCTGATGGGCGGCATGGTCGTGCCGGACCAGATCTGGGTCAGCGTCGTGGGCTTCCTGGTGATGCTCGGATGTGCGGTGTTCGCCGTGACCGGCTGGCGCCGGGGGCCCGCGGGCCAGGCCACCGGGGCCGGCCCGGCCGCCGCCCCGCGCCGCAAGGCCGGGATGATGGACCGGGTGGAGCAGCGCTGGCAGCGTCGTCGGGACGAGCAGACCGGGGGCTTCTGAGCCGCCCGGCCGGTGGCGGGCGAGGATTCCGCGTCCAGGTGCGCCTACTCGGTGATCCGTCGGGCCGCCGACCGCGGGGGGGTCTGTTATCCTCAAC
>NZ_JBSHAP010000155.1:0-20714 GCF_053611565.1 Kitasatospora sp. NPDC054795 | reverse complement strand
GTGCTCCCCCACGGAGCACCCGGCCGATCGCCGTAACCAGGGCCTCAGGTCGCGGTCGGTGCCCCCGGGTGGGAGGCCCGGCCGCCGGACAGGTCGGCCAGCGGCGCGCTGCCCAGCACCCCGCCGAGCAGCCCGCCGGAGCTCGGGCTGGACTTGGACCCCGGCCCCGCGCCGCCGGCACCCGGGGTGCTGCGCGACGCGGGTGCCGTGCCGCCCGGGCCGGTGGGCGGCGCGGGCGCGGCCGGGGACGCGCCCGACCCGGCTTCAGCCCTGCCCGAGTGCCCCTTGCCGCTCGGCGTCGGGGTGGCGGGCTTGGCGGGCGGCGTGGTGGCCGGGGCGGTCGCGCTCGGCGGCGGGGTGGCCGGGCGCGGGGCGGCGGGCGGGGGCGTGGTGGACGTGCCCTTGCCGCCGCTGGGGGCGCCGGACGGACTGCCCGACGGCCAGACCGGGGTGCCGTAGTCGGTGGCCGGACGGTCCGGCGCCTGGTGCGCCCGGGCGCCGGTGCGGACGGCGGCGCCGAGCATCGAGCCGAGCAGCAGGGTCAGGCCGACCACGACCGTGGTGACCACGGCGCCGCGGCGCAGCACCCGGCGGCGCAGTGCCCCGGAGGTGTCCGCGCCGAACCGGCGCCAGGCCTCCAGGCCGAGCCGCCCGTCCAGCGAGGCGAACGGCGCCCCGGCGATCAGCAGCGGGCTCCACGCCGCGAGGAAGATCAGGTCCGGGGTGTCGTAGACCGGGACGGCCCGCCAGCTGACGGTGAACAGCAGCGCGGCGGAGAGCGCCATCGCGGCGCCGGCGGCGAGCCGCTGCCAGAGGCCGAGGACGGTCAGCACGCCGACCACGATCTGGGTGAACGACACCGCCAGGCCGGCGCCCACCGGGTGCGCCATGGCGAAGGCCAGCAGCGGATCGGCGACCTTCCAGGGGTGCAGCGAGGAGAGCCAGCGCATCATCGAGCCGCGCTCGCCGCCGTCGAAGTACACCGGGTCGCAGAGCTTGCTGAACCCGGCGTAGACCGAGAGCGAGCCGAGGACGGCGCGCAGCGGCAGCAGCACCAGGCCGAGGTCGACCCGGCGGCCGGGGTACCAGGGCTGCTTGCCCGCGGCGTCGGCGGCGGAGACCTCGGGCAGCTCGCCGCTCGGGGTCCAGCCGTGCGGCTCGCCGACCGGGCCGACGCCCGCGTCGGTGGCGGTTCCGGCACCCTCGCGGGGCTGGCGCGGGACGGCCCGGGCGCCCGCGAGGGAGGGGAGCGCCCGGGTGTCCGGCTCGACCAGGCGGACGCCGCCGGCCGGGGTGCCGCCGAGGCGCACCGCTTCCAGCAGCTGGGTGGCCGCGAGGTCCCCGGGGGGTGCCTGGCCGGTCCAGGTGACGGCGGTGACCCGGCCCTTGCGGCGCGGCGCGCCGCCGGCCCCGGCCCCGGCCAGCGCCGGGACGGCGGAGGCGGGCACGACGACCTGCGGGGTGACCAGCGGACGGCGGATCAGGCCCTGGTTGGCGTACGGGTCGCCGAACGCGGCGCCGGTGGACAGCAGTCCGGCCGAAGCCTCGATCAGCGGCGCCGTCGGGGCGCCGAGCCGCAGCCGGAAGCTCGCCTGGGTGCTGCTGAGCCGCGAAGGGTCCGACTCCACCTTGACGGTGTTGAGGGCGGGGCCCGCGTCTATCCCGGAACTGCCGTTGCCGAACAGGGGGCGCCGAGGTGTTCTGGTGTCCACGCCCGTCTAACCGGGTGACGGCCGCTTAGGACACTCTGCCGGGTGGATGTCCGGCGCACACTTGAAGTGATCATGAAAAAAGCGATCGGGCCCGATCGGGCCCGATCGCCTTCCACTCGGATTGCGGGGAATTCGGAAGATCGCCTGCGCTCCGCGCCCCGGCCGTGCTCAGCACCAAGCGCTCGGCACCAAGCACCGAGCACCAAGCGCTCGGCACTCAGCGCTCGGCACTCAGCGCTTGGCGCGCAGCCGCGCGGCCTCGTACAGCACGATGCCCGCCGCGACACCGGCGTTCAGCGACTCGGTCAGGCCGGACATCGGGATCCGGACCCGCATGTCGCAGGTCTCCGAGACCAGCCGGGACAGGCCCTTGCCCTCGCTGCCCGCGACGATCACCACCGGGCCGGTCAGCAGCGCCAGGTCGCCGATCTCGGCCTCGCCGTCGGCGGCCAGGCCGACCACCATCAGGCCGGCCTTCTGGTAGGCCTCCAGGGCGCGGGTCATGTTGGTGGCCCGGGCGACGGGCAGCCGGGCCGCGGCGCCGGAGGAGGTCTTCCAGGCACCGGCGGTCATGCCGGCCGCGCGGCGCTCGGGGATGACCACGCCGTGCGCGCCGAAGGCGGCGGCGGAGCGGACCACGGCGCCCAGGTTGCGCGAGTCGGTCACGCCGTCCAGCGCGATGATCAGCGCGTCCTGGCCGGCGTCGGCGGCCTCCGCCAGAAGGTCCTCGGGGTGCGCGTACTCGTACGGCGGCACCTGGAGCACCAGGCCCTGGTGGTTCATCCCGCCGGTCATCTGGTCCAGCTGGGGCCGCGGGGCCTCCATCAGCGGGATGCCGCGGTCGTTGGCGGCCTGGAAGGCGTCGCGGACCCGGTCGTCGGTGTCGATGAACTGCTGGACGTACAGCGCGTTGGCCGGCACGTCGCCCTGCAGGGCCTCGACCACCGAGTTGCGGCCGAAGACCAGTTCGGCGCTGCCCGCGCCGCCGCGGCCGCCGCGACCGCCGCCGCCGGCCCGGCGCATGCCGGCCCGGGCCTTGGCGTCCCGCTCGCGCTTGACCGCGGCGTTGGCGGCGCGCTGCTTGGGGTGACCCTTGCGCTCCGCACCGGGCGGGGTCGGACCCTTGCCCTGGAGCGCCTTCCGGCTGTGCCCGCCGGTACCGACAGACGCGCCCTTCTTCGATCCGGGGTTGCGGCGGTTCCTGCGCTGGCTGTTGCCGGCCATGGCTGTACTTCCTGTCTGTCCGGCATGCCCCGACCGCCCCGGTCTGCCCGGTGGCCGCCGACGACATGCGTACGTCATGCGGGAGGGCCGCACCGGTCCGGTACGGCCCACCCATCACCCCGATCGTCGGATGGGGTTACTGGCTGTTGATCGTCCAGCGCGGGCCGGACGGGGTGTCCTCGATCGCCAGCCCGGCCAGGCCGAGCTGGTCGCGGATGGCATCCGCGGTGGCGAAGTCCTTGCGCTCGCGCGCCGCCTGCCGCTGGTCCAGGACCAGGCGGACCAGCGAGTCGACCACGCCGTGAAGGTCCTCGCCGCGCTCCGTCCCGGCCCAGTGCGGGTCGAGCGGGTCGAGGCCCAGTACACCGAGCATCGCACGGACCTCGGCCAGTCGCGCCACCACGCTCTCCTTGTCGTCCGCGTTCAGGGCGCTGTTGCCCTGGCGGACGGCGGTGTGCACGACGGCCAGCGCCTGCGGGACGCCGAAGTCGTCGTCCATCGCCTCGGCGAAGGCCGGCGGCACCTCGGGCGCCGCGTCGACCGTGCCGCAGCGCTCGACGGCGCGCTGGATGAAGCCCTCGATCCGGCCGAAACCGGCCTCGGCCTCGCGCAGCGACTCCTCGCTGTACTCGATCATCGAGCGGTAGTGCGGGGCGGCCAGGTAGTAGCGGAGCACGATCGGCCGCCACGCCCGGACCATCTCGGAGACCAGCACCGAGTTGCCCAGCGACTTGCTCATCTTCTCGCCGGCCATGGTGACCCAGGCATTGTGCACCCAGAAGTTGGCGAAGTCGTCGCCGTAGGCCTTCGACTGGGCGATCTCGTTCTCGTGGTGCGGGAAGATCAGGTCCAGCCCGCCGCCGTGGATGTCGAAGGCCGCGCCCAGGTACTTGTGGGCCATCGCCGAGCACTCCAGGTGCCAGCCCGGACGGCCGGGGCCCCACGGGGTCTCCCAGCTCGGCTCGCCCGGCTTGGCGGCCTTCCACATCGCGAAGTCGCGCTGGTCCCGCTTGCCGGTCTCGCCCTCGCCCTCGGGCTGGCGCAGGTCGTCCAGCTTCTGGTTGGAGAGCGCCAGGTAGCCGGGGTACGACCGCACGTCGAAGTAGACGTTCCCGTCGGACGCGTAGGCGTGGCCCCTGGCGATGAGCCCCTGCATCATCGCGATCATCTCGGGGATGTGCCCGGTGGCCCGCGGCTCGACGGTCGGCCGCAGGCAGCCGAGCGCGTCGTAGCCGTCGTTGAAGGCGCGCTCGTTCTCGTAGGCGATCTGCCACCACGGCGTGCCGAGCTCGCGCTCCTTGGCGATGATCTTGTCGTCGATGTCGGTGACGTTCCGGGCGAAGGTCACCTGGTAGCCGCGGTAGGCGAACCACCGCTGCATGATGTCGAAGTTGAGGTACGACCGGATGTGCCCGATGTGTGGCGCCGACTGGACGGTAGCGCCGCACAGGTAGATCGAGACACAACCCGGTACAAGCGGGACGAAGTCGCGTACCTGGCGGGTGCTGGTGTCGTACAGACGAATGCTCACAGCGTCAAGCGTAGTGGGCAGCAGGGGGTGCCCCGCCACATTCCCCGGGACAACGGGGGCGTGATCCCGGGGAAACAGTGGCCCGTGGGCGGGGTCAGATGCTGCCGAGCACCTTGCGCGGGGCGAGCCGGACGACCACCCGGACGTCGTCCGGACCGTCCCAGGTGTACTTGTCCACGCCGCGGTACTTGGCGGCCAGCTCGTCGATCAGCTCCCGGCCGCCCTCGGTGGTCAGCGAGACCTCACCGCGGGCCTCCAGGTACTCGTACGGGTCCTCCGACGGGTTGACGAGGATCGAGACCCGCGGGTCCCGCTCCAGGTTGAGGTGCTTGCGGCGGCCCTGGACGGTGGAGAACAGGATGTCGTCGCCGTCCCGCTTGACCCAGACCACCGAGGACTGGGGGCTGCCGTCGGGCTGGATCGTGGAGACCACGGCGAAGCTCTTGTCGTCGAGCAGCGCCTTGGCACGGTCGGAGAGCTGGGCGGTCACGGATTACCTCTTCTCGTCGGCGGTTCGGCCCGAGCGGAAGCCCGTACGGGCCCGAGCCGAACAGTAGCGACTCGGGCCCCGCGGACACCGGGTGAACACCCGTCAGGGGCGGTTTCTTCCCGCCCGCTCACCGCGACCGGCTCAACGCCGTTCGTACACCAGGGCGGTGGCGATCGCGGCCAGCCCCTCGGCCCGGCCGGTCAGGCCCAGTCCGTCGGTGGTGGTGCCGGAGACGGACACCGGGGCGCCGACCGCCCCGGACAGCGCCGCCTGCGCCTCGTCCCGCCGCTTGCCGATCTTCGGCCGCACGCCGATCACCTGGACGGCGACGTTGCCGATCTCGAAGCCCGCCTCGCGGACCAGCCGGGCCGCCTCACCGAGCAGCTTCACCCCGGACGCGCCGGCCCACTCCGGGCGGTCGGTGCCGAAGTGGGCGCCCAGGTCGCCGATCCCGGCGGCCGAGAACAGCGCGTCGCAGGCGGCGTGGGCGGCGACGTCGGCGTCCGAGTGCCCGGAGAGCCCGGCCCCGGCGTCCGGCCAGTCCAGCCCGGCCACCCGGAGCGGGCGGCCGGCCTCGAAGGCGTGCACGTCGGTGCCGATCCCCACCCGGGGGATCACGGGGGTGGTCTGCGGGTCAGTAGGCATCGGCGGCCCTCCTGCGGGCGAGTACGGCCTCGGCGAGCACGAGGTCCAGTGGACGGGTGACCTTGAACGCCTCCTCGTGGCCGGGCACCACGACGACCCGGCCGCCGTAGCGCTCGACCAGGCCGGCGTCGTCGGTGACCGGCGGCGCACCGGCGGTGCCGTCGCTCTCCTCGGCCAGCGCCTTGGCGTGCACCTCGACCAGGGTGGCGCGGTCGAAGCCCTGCGGGGTCTGCACCGCGCGCAGGGTGGCACGCTCGGGCGTGTCGAGCACCGGCTCGGGACCGCCCGGGTTCGGCTCGACCCGCTTCACCGTGTCGGCCAGCGGCACCGCGGGCACCACGGCCCGCGCCCCGGCCCGGACGGCGGCCGCGACGGCGTCCACCACCTCGACCGGGACCAGCGGGCGGGCCGCGTCGTGCACCAGCACGATCCCGACCTCGTCCGGGATCGCGGCCAGGCCGAGCCGGACCGACTCCTGGCGGGTCGCCCCGCCGGCCACCACCCGGATGTCCTTGTCGTCCAGCCCGTGGCTGTCCAGCAGGGCGACCACCTCGGCCACCCCGTCGGCGGGCGCGGCGACCACGACCAGGCCGACCGCCCGGCTGCGGGCCAGGGCCCGGACGGCGTGCACCAGGAGCGGCACACCCCCCAGTTCCCGCAGGGCCTTCGGGGCCCCCGGCCCCAGCCGCTCACCGCGTCCGGCGGCGGGCACCACTGCTGCTGCTGCGACTGCTCCTGACGCGTTCAGGTTTCACTCCTTCGGCGAAGTGGGTATGGCCATGGCGTGCCCGGCGGGCGCACCGGGCCCCTTCCGAAGAACCACGGTCCACCGCCCGCCGCACAGCTCCGCAAGCTCCCCGCAACAGCGGGAGCCGAAACGGTCTTGCCGGCCTCGGTCGGCCAGGGCGGGTGGCGTGGTCCGGACATGCCTCAGCGCCCGAAGTGCCAATGCACCACTCCCGGACGGTTCGTCCGAGGAGCGGCGCGCCGGCACCGGGCGCTGTGAGCGTTGGGCGGCAGCCCGACCGCACTGCGGTGGCGCGCGCTACGAGGCGAGGACCTCGTCGAGCAGCGTCTCCGCCTTGTCCTCGTTGGTGTTCTCCGCCAGCGCGAGCTCGCTGACGAGGATCTGGCGCGCCTTCGCGAGCATTCGCTTCTCGCCGGCCGAGAGGCCGCGCTCGCGCTCGCGGCGCCAGAGGTCACGAACGACCTCGGCGACC
Source organism: Kitasatospora sp. NPDC054795 (assembly GCF_053611565.1). Taxonomy (NCBI): domain Bacteria; kingdom Bacillati; phylum Actinomycetota; class Actinomycetes; order Kitasatosporales; family Streptomycetaceae; genus Kitasatospora; species Kitasatospora sp. NPDC054795. The sequence goes on along the minus strand of NZ_JBSHAP010000155.1, from coordinate 13,892 downwards.
TTGATGACATCACCCGAGGCGAGCTTCTCCAGGTTCGCCTTGTAGCGACGGGACCAGTTGGTCGGCTCTTCCGTGTACGGTGCCCGCAGCACCTCGAAGACCCGGTCCAGACCCTCCTGGCCGACCACATCGCGCACACCGACGAACTCCGCGTTCTCGGCGGGCACGCGGAGCGTCAGGTCTCCCTGCTGCACCTTGAGCACCAGGTAGGTCTTGTCCACACCTTTGATCTGGCGAGTTTCGATGGCCTCGATCAGCGCGGCCCCGTGATGGGGGTAGACCACCGTGTCGCCAACCTTGAACGTCATGTGACAGGACCCCTTCCGTGGCTTTCCAGAATAACACGCTTCTCGGCACACTCGAAGGGCGTTTTCGCAGGTCAGGGCCGGTCTCGGGGCTTGACAACGACCCCCATGACGTGCTGCGACCGGTGTTCGAGAACGGCTTCCCGCAGGTCGGAGGCGGTTCCGGGGTTGGACGAAACCCTTGCGCAACACCCCCGCAACCATGATTGGATCTTGAGCTTTCACCCCTTTTCGGGTCGCGGCCGAATCGTTATTCGATCTTGGTCGAACCTTGTCCGTCGAGTGACCTGGACACGTCGAGCGTGCCGCCGGACGGCCCCCCGGCGGCCCCCGGGAGTGCGACACGGGGGCCACCCCGTGAGGAGCGCATAAGTGAGGTCGATAATCTGAGACCTGACCTACCGACACGTGACTTAGGAGAAGCCGCCGCCGTGAGCCGCAGCCTTCGACGCGGCAGCATCGCCGCCATCGCCGCCATCGCCATCGCCTCGCTGTCCTCCTGCGCCGCCGGCAACACGCCGGATACCTTGCAGATCAAGCCCGACAACGCTGCGGCGACCCTCGGGACCAACCTCCGGCTGAACAACATCGTGGTCGTCACCGGGGAGAACACCGCGGGCGACTACACCGGTGCCGCCAGCGTGGTCGTGAACATCGCGAACACCGCGAACATCCCGGCCGAGCTCCAGTCCGTCACCGTCGGCGGTGCCGCTGCCACCTTCGCGGACGCCGCCGGCGCTCCGCTGTCCAGCATCGTCGTCCCGGCCGGCGGCGCGGTCGCGATCGGCGGTCAGGGCAACCCGTCCGCCACCGTCGCCTCCGCGACCGTCCACGTCGGCGGCTTCGCCCCGACCGTCTTCACCTTCAAGGACGGCCAGAAGGTCGAGGCCCAGGCCGGCGTGAACCCGAACCTCGGCCTCTACGAGGGCTACGGGCCGACCCCCTCGCCGACCCCCTCGCCGACCGCCACCCCCGCCAGGACCACCACCCCCGGCGCCACCGCCCCGGCCACCGGCGCCGCCGCTCCGGCCGTCCCGGCCGCGCACTGACACCGCACCCCGCCCCTGGCGGGCCCGCCAGGGCCCGCCGGAGCGACGCGAAGGCCCCCTCCGGCTGCTGCCGGCGGGGGCCTTCCGCGTGGTCGGGACGGTTTACGGCTCGAACTTGTAGCCCAGGCCGCGGACGGTGACCAGGTAGCGCGGCGCGCCCGGGTCCGGCTCGATCTTGGCCCGCAGGCGCTTCACGTGGACGTCCAGGGTCTTGGTGTCGCCGACGTAGTCCGCGCCCCACACCCGGTCGATCAGCTGCATCCGGGTGAGCACCCGGCCCGCGTTGCGCAGCAGCATCTCCAGCAGGTCGAACTCCTTCAGCGGCAGGTCGACCTTGGCGCCGTCCACGGTCACCACGTGGCGGTCCACGTCCATCCGGACCGGGCCCGCCTCCAGGGCGCCCGGGCCGCCGCCGTTGTCGCCCGCGCCGCCGTCCTCGCCGCGGCGGCGCAGCACCGCGCGGATCCGCGCGACCAGCTCGCGGGTGGAGTACGGCTTGGTGACGTAGTCGTCAGCGCCTATCTCCAGGCCGACGACCTTGTCGATCTCGCTGTCCTTGGCGGTCACCATGATCACCGGGACGTTGGAGCGCACCCGGAGCTGGCGGCAGACCTCGGTGCCGGGCAGGCCCGGCAGCATCAGGTCGAGCAGGACGAGGTCGGCACCGTTGCGTTCGAACTGCTCCAGGGCGTCGGGGCCGGTGGCGGCGACGGCCACCTCGAAGCCCTCCTTGCGGAGCATGTACGAGAGGGCGTCGCTGAACGACTCCTCGTCCTCGACCACCAGTACTCGGGTCACGATCAGGCCTCCGGGGCAAGCTGAGGGGTTGTGTCTGACAGGTGTTGTTTCCGTTCCCCGGCGGGGAACGGACGGTCCGTACGGGCCGTGGTGAGGGTTCGGGGTGCGGCGGCGGGCCCGGCGGGGTCGCCGCCCGGCGCGCGGTCCGGCGCGTCAACGGGACCGTCGAACGCGTCGGGCTCGTCGTCGAACGCGTCGTCGGGCTCGTCCTCCGTGGGTGCCTGCCCGGCGGGCAGGCGGACGGTGAAGGTCGAACCCTGGCCCTCGACGCTCCACACCGAGACGGTGCCGCCGTGCGAGGCCGCGACGTGCTTGACGATGGACAGGCCCAGGCCGGTGCCGCCGGTCGCCCGGGAGCGGGCGGGGTCGACGCGGTAGAACCGCTCGAAGACCCGCTCGCGGTCCTTCTCGGAGATGCCGATGCCCTGGTCGGTGACCGAGATCTCGATGAGCTCGCCGTCCGCCTCCCCGAGCGCCGCGGCGCTGGAGATCCGGCGGGTGGCGATGGCCACCCGGGTGCGGGGCGGGCTGTAGTTGACGGCGTTCTCGACCAGGTTGCCGAGCGCGGCGGCGAGCTGGCCGCGGTTGCCGTGCAGGTAGAGGCCGGCGATGCCGCCCGCCGCGATCAGGATCTGCTTGGCGGCGGCCTGCTGGCGGCAGCGGTCGATCGCCTCGGCGATCAGCTCGTCCACCGCGACCGGCTCCGGGTCGACCATCAGCCGGTCGTCCTGGACCCGGGAGAGGTCGATGATCTCCTGCACCAGGCTGGCCAGCCGGGCCGCCTCGACCTGCATCCGGCCGGCGAAGCGCTGCACCGCCTCCGGGTCGTCGGACGCGTCGACGACCGCCTCGGAGAGCAGCGACAGGGCGCCGACCGGGGTCTTGAGCTCATGGCTGACGTTGGCCACGAAGTCCCGGCGGACGGCTTCCACGCGGCGCCGCTCGGTCTGGTCCTCAACCAGCACCAGCACCAGTCGGGAGCCCAGCGGGGCCACCCGGACGGAGACCGCGAGCGGCTCCGCCGCGCGGGCCGCGCCCGGCCTGGGCACCTCCAGCTCGACCTGGCGGATCTCGCCGTCCCTGCGGGTGGCGCGCGCCAGCCCGAGCATCTGGTCCACGGCGACGGCGCCACCGCGCACCAGGCCCATCGCGTACGCCGCCGAGCTGGCCTTGACCACCTCGTCGCCCTCGCCCAGCACGATCGCGCAGGAGCGGAGCACGGAGAGCACGGTGTCGACCCCGGGCGGCAGCGGCGGCTCGGGGTTGCCGGTGCCCAGTGACTGGTACCGGCCGGGGTTCCTGCCGCCGGTTGCGCTGTACCTGCCCCTGGCCTGCTCGCGCTCGCTCCAGCGGAAAGCGATGGAGGCGGTGAGGCCGACGCCGAGCCCGGCTATGGCACAGGCAGCGGCGGCGGCCACGTTCACGTCCATGTGGCCAGCGTAAGCGCACGACCAGGGCAGTCCCCATGCACTGGGTCAAGGCATCCACCACGCGTTGCCGAGAATTCACCTTCAGGTAGCTGTCGATTCACCGTAGCGGCCGTGCACCGTCGCCCTGGCGGCGGAAAGTTGGCCGGGCAGCCCGTGTGGGAGAGATCGGTGTGCCGAACAGCGGCCATCGGCTCGGGTGTGCGCGTACGATGCGCGCCACCAGCAGCGGTCACCCGGACGCCGGAACGACGGTCGTACGGGCCGGCCGGTCGGCACCGCCACCGACACAGCTACTGAGGAGAGAACATGCGCGACGCGTACCACGAGGAACTCGATGCGATCGGCGACAGCCTGGTCGAGATGGCCCGGCTGGTCGGATCGGCGATGGGCCGGGCCACCACCGCCCTCCTCGACGCGGACCTGGCGCTGGCGGAGAGCGTGATCGCCGCCGACGAGAAGGTCAACGAGCTCCACCACGAGCTGGAGAACCGGGCCATCGACCTCCTCGCCCGCCAGCAGCCGGTCGCCACCGACCTGCGCATCGTCGTCACCTCGCTGCGGATGAGCGCCGACCTGGAGCGCTGCGGCGACCTCGCCCGGCACGTCGCCAAGGTCGCGCGGATGCGCTACCCCGACACCGCCGTGCCGAGCGACCTGCACTCCACCGTCCTGGAGATGGGCCAGCTCGCCCAGCGCCTGGTGGCCAAGGCCGGCCTGGTCATCGCCACCAAGGACGTCGACAAGGCCCTGGAGATGGAGCAGGACGACGACGCGATCGACACCCTGCACCGCGAGCTGCTGTCGCACCTGATCGACGAGCGCTGGCACCACGGCATAGAGACCGCCGTCGACATCACCCTGGTCGGCCGCTACTACGAGCGCTTCGCGGACCACGCGGTGTCGGTCGCCAAGCGCGTGGTGTACCTGGTGACGGGCGAGCACGTGGCCGAGTTCGTGGCCGCCACCGAGGCCGCCGAGGCCGCGCCGGTCGACTGACCGCCGGTCCGGGCTCACCCCGAGGGGTGAGTAAACCTGCGGCAAGGGTGGTGCGGGCGCACGGACTTCCGTGCGCCCCACCACTGCGCGCCCGTTGACGCTCATCCGTTCGACGGCTTCACTCGACGTTGGGGGCACAGGACTGTGCCCGTCACAAGGAGGGAAGCTCGATGAAGGCCAACCCGTCCCGACCGGCAACCGCCCACGACTCCGTCGAGCCACCCGCCCCGAAGCTGCTTCCCGTCCTCGCGGCCGGCTGCGGCTGCGGCCCGGGCTGCGGCTGCGGCTGCCAGTCCGGCGCGCCCTGCCAGTGCGGAGGCGCCGACGGCGGCTGCTGCGGCGGCCACTGAAAGCGGCACCGCCCGAGGAGCTCCCGAGGTGCACGGCCCACCGGCGACCGTGCACCTCGCGCTTTCCGGCCCACCGTCCAGCGCCTTCCGGCCTGCTCGCCCGCTCACCCTCCCGCTGGCCTTCCGCAGGTCAGAACCGGACGTCGGAGCAGGAGTAGAAGGCGTTCCCGGTGTCGGAGATCGTCCAGACCGCGACGACCACCTGGTGCCCGGTGCGCCCGCCCGGGACGGTCGCGGTGTGGCTGAGCGTGCTCGGCACCTGCTTCCCGCCGTACGGGACGGTCAGGAAGGGCGTCAGGTCCAGGTTGGCGCGGGTGACCGGCTGGCTCGCGTCGTAGCCCGGCTTGGTCATGTAGTACCGGAAGTCGGCGGTCGCGTGCCGGGCGGTGAACGTCCAGGTGAAGGTGAGCTGCTGGCCCGCCGTCACCGGCGTGGTCGGCCAGGCGCCGCCGTGGGGGTCGTCCAGCTCGGCGAAGCGGGCGTTGCCGCCGGCGCAGATGGTGCCGTCCGAGGGGCCGAGGGCCGGGAAGCCCTTGGGGCCCTCGACGCTCTGCGGCTCCCACTGGATGTCACCGCAGTCCCACGGGACGCCGTCCACGTGGGTGTCGCAGAGCGCGGCCCGGCTGGGCGGGGTCGAGATCCAGCCGTGGGACGAGGCCGGGAAGGCGAGGGTCAGCGGGATCGCCAGCGCGGCGACGGCGGCCCCGACGATGTGACGTGTGCGCATGGTGCTCCTCCGTGGGGGTGGATGGAGTGTGCGCCGGGGGCGCGGACGCGCGCGCGTGGGGGTGCGGCGGCCCGGACGGGGAGATCCCGGCATGCCTGCGCCAGTCCGGTGCCCTCACGGTAGGAGTCGCCGACCGAGCCCGTCAATGGTCTGAACCAGTTTCCCATTCACTGCCCAACTCCCCTCCCGCGCAGTCAGGTTGAGCCCGAACCGACCGAGAACGAGCCGACCGAAAACGAACGAAGCCCCGCCCCCGGTCGGACCGGGGGCAGGGCCGTAGCGGCAAGCGGCTTACTTCTTGCCCTGGTTCTTGACGGCCTCGATGGCGGCCGCGGCGGCGTCCGGGTCGAGGTAGCGGCCGCCCGGGGTGACGGGCTTGAAGTCGGCGTCCAGCTCGTACACCAGCGGGATGCCGGTCGGGATGTTCAGGCCGGCGATGGCCTCGTCGGAGACGCCGTCGAGGTGCTTGACCAGCGCGCGCAGGCTGTTGCCGTGGGCGGTGACCAGCACGGTCCGGCCGGCGGCGAGGTCCGGGACGATGGCGTCGTACCAGTACGGGAGCATCCGCTCCACGACGTCCTTCAGGCACTCGGTGCGCGGACGCAGCTCGCTCGGGATCTCGGCGTAACGGGCGTCGCCGGCCTGCGAGTACTCGGAGTCGTCGGCCAGCACCGGCGGCGGGGTGTCGTACGAGCGGCGCCACAGCTGGAACTGCTCCTCGCCGAACTCGGCCAGGGTCTGGGCCTTGTCCTTGCCCTGGAGCGCACCGTAGTGGCGCTCGTTCAGCCGCCAGCTGCGGCTGACCGGGATCCAGTGCCGGTCGGCCTTGTCCAGGGCGATCTGCGAGGTGCGGATGGCGCGGCGCAGCAGCGAGGTGTGCAGCACGTCGGGGAGCAGACCCTCGGCGGCCAGGAGCTCGCCACCGCGGGCGGCCTCCTTCTCGCCCTTCTCGTTGAGGTCGACATCGACCCAACCGGTGAACAGGTTCTTCTGGTTCCACTGGCTCTCGCCGTGGCGGAGCAGGATGAGTCGGTACGTCGTGTCAGCCATGGCCCCCAGCTTAGTGGGGGCCCGGAAAACCCCTGGTGGGGACCTTCGGCCAATGTGTAATGTGTGCCTCGCGCATCTGACACTTACACGCGTCGGCTGACCGGGCCTGCCGCACCGATCGGCGGACGCCTGCCCCCGGGAGCCCCCACATGCTCGTCACCGCCGGTTTCCGAAGAATGATCCAGGAGACGGCGGGCGGGCTGCCGCGCCAGTTCTGGTGGCTCTGGGTCTCGACCCTGGTCAACCGGCTCGGCGCCTTCGTGGTCACCTTCCTCGCGCTCTACCTCACCAGCAGCCGCGGGTACTCGGCCACCTACGCGGGCCTGGTCGCCGCCCTGTTCGGCCTCGGCTCGGCGGCCTCCGCGATCATCGCCGGCGTGCTGACCGACCGGGTCGGACGCCGTCCGACCCTGCTCGCCGCCCAGCTCGGCACCGCGCTGTTCACCGCCGTGCTCGGCTTCACGGACGGTCAGGTCGCGATCGCGGTGGTGGCCTTCCTGGTGGGCTTCTGCAACAACGCCACCCGGCCGGCCATCTCGGCGATCATCGCGGACATCGTCCCGGTCGCCGACCGGGTCCGCGCCTACTCGCTGAACTTCTGGGCGATCAACCTGGGCTTCGGCCTCTCCTCGGCCGTCGCCGGCCTGATCGCCAGCCACGGCTACCTCACGCTCTTCCTGCTGGACGCGCTCTCCACGGCGCTCTGCGCGGTGGTGATCTTCGTCAGGATCCCGGAGACGAAGCCCGACGTCCGGACGGCGAAGGCCGACGAACCGGCGGTCGGCCTCGGCACCGTGTTCCGCGACCGCCGCTTCATGGCCGTGGTCGGCCTCACCCTGCTGCTCGCCCTGGTGCTGCAGCAGGGTGCCACCACCCTCGCGGTGGACATGGGCCGCCGGGGGATCACGTCCACCGAGTACGGCCTGGTCATCGGCCTGAACGGGCTACTGATCGTGCTGCTGCAGATCCCGCTCACCCGGTGGGTCGAGAGCCGCAGCCGGTCGGCCATGCTGGCGGCGGCCTCGCTGTTCATCGGCTGGGGATTCGGGCTGACGGCCCTGGCCGGGTCGTCCGCGTGGTTCTACGCCGGCACGGTGGCGGTCTGGACGGTCGGGGAGATCCTCTACACGCCGACCCTCATGGGCCTGATCGCCGAACTGTCGCCGACCCATGCCCGCGGGCGCTACCAGGGCGTCTACTCGCTCGCCTGGTCGCTCGCCTCGTTCCTCGGCCCGGCCGTCGGCGGGGTGCTGCTGGAGCGGGCCGGCGGCGGGGCGCTGTGGGGTGCGTGCGGGGTCTGCGGCACGGTCGCCGCGGTCGGCTACCTGCTGCTGGGCAAGCGGACCGGCGCCGCGCAGGACATCCGGCCCGGCGGGACCGTCGTCGCGGTCCCGGCGCCCGCGGCGGAACCCGCCGGGAAGGCCCCGGCGGGCGCCTGACCGAACGGGTCGGCCCGAACGGGTCGGTCCGCACGGGTCAGTCCGCGTCCGGGGCGCCTGCCGGCGGCTCCTTCGGGGCGGCCAGGTGGGCGAAGGCGGCCAGGTTGCGGGTGGACTCCCCGCGCTTGGTCCGCCACTCCCACTCCCGGCGGATCGCCGTGGCGAAGCCCAGCTCCAGCAGGGTGTTGAACGGCTCGTCCGCGTTCTCCAGCACCGTCCCGAGCAGCCGGTCCACGACCTGCGGGGTGAGCGCCTCCAGCGGCAGCCGGCCGGCCAGGTAGACGTCGCCGAGCGCGTCGACCGCGTAGCCGACGCCGTACAGCCGGGTGTTGCGCTCCAGCAGCCAGCGGTAGACGGCCTCGTGGTTCTCGTCCGGACGGCGGATCACGAAGGCGTTCACCGACAGGGTGTGGTCGCCGACCCGCAGGGCGCAGGTGGTGCTCAGCTTCCGGGTGCCCGGGAGGGCCGCCACCAGCGTGTACGGGTCGGTGGCGGCCGGTTCCCAGGCCACCCCGGCGTCGTCCAGGGCGGTGCGCAGGAGGGTCAGGGCCTCGTCCTTGGTGCGGATTGCCATGGGGGTGACGTTACTCGCCGGTACCGGGCGGGCGCAGCCTCGGCCGGTCGGCGACGGGCCGCGCGACGTTCCGCCGGGCCGCCCCCGGGCCGGTCGGCGACGGGCCGACCGAGGGCCGGGCCGCCCCGCGCTCAGGCCAGTCGGCGACGGGCCGCGGCCATCCGGCCGGCCGGGCGGGCCATGCTGCCGGCGTACACCTCGGCGGTGGTCGCCGCCGCGGTGTCCCAGCCGAAGCCGGCCGCGTGCCGGGCCGCCGCCGCGCCGCGCCGCGCCACCAGGCCCAGGTCGGTGATGTACGGCTCCAGCGCGTACGACCAGTCCAGCGGGTCGTGGCCCTGCACCAGGGTGCCGGTCTCGCCGTCCCGCACCGCGACCGGCAGTCCGCCGACCGCGGCCGCCACCACCGGGGTGCCGCAGGCCTGCGCCTCCAGCGCGACCAGCCCGAAGGACTCGCTGTACGAGGGCATCACCAGGGCCGTCGCCGCCCGGTACCAGTCGGCGAGCAGCTCCTGGCCGACCGGCGGGTGGAACCGCACCACGTCGCAGATGCCCAGCTGGGCGGCGAGCTTGTGCAGGCTCTCCGGCCGGGCCAGCCCGGTGCCGGACGGCCCGCCGACCACCGGCACCACCAGGCGCTCGCGCAGCTCCGGGCGCCGGGCCAGCAGCGCGGCGACCGCCCGCAGCAGCACGTCCGGGGCCTTCAGCGGCTGGATCCGGCCCGCGAACAGCAGCACCGCGGCGTCCTGCGGCAGGCCCAGCCGGGCCCGTGCGGCGGCGGGCGTCCGCGGGCCGCCGGGACGAAAGACGTCCAGGTTGACCCCGGGGTGGACGACGGCCAGCTGGTCCGGCCGGGCGGCGTAGTGCAGCGCGAGCTCTGCGGCCTCCTCGGTGGTGTTGGCGATCAGCCGGTCGGCCGCCTCCACCACCTGGGTCTCCCCGATCACCCGGGCCGCGGGCTCGGGCGTGTCGCCCGCGGCCAGCGCGGCGTTCTTGACCTTCGCCATGGTGTGCATGGTGTGCACCAGCGGCACCCCCCAGCGCTGCGCGGCCAGCCAGCCGACCTGCCCGGAGAGCCAGTAGTGCGAGTGCACCAGGTCGTAGTGGCCGGGGCGGTGGCCCGCCTCCGTCCGCAGCACCCCGTGGGTGAAGGCGCACAGCTGGGCCGGCAGGTCCTCCTTGATCAGGCCCTCGTACGGCCCGGCGGTGACGTGGCGGACCAGCACGCCCGGGGCCAGCTCGACCGTCGGCGCGTCGTCCGAGCAGGTCGACCGGGTGAACACCTCGACCTCGATGTTGAGGTCGGCCAGGCGCTTGGCCAGCTCGACGATGTAGACGTTCATCCCGCCGGCGTCCCCGGTGCCGGGCTGGTGCAGCGGCGAGGTGTGGACGCTCAGCATGGCGATCCGGCGCGGACGGCGGCGGCCGGGGACGAGCGACTGGAGCCGGCCGCGCGCGGGGGCGGCCGACTGGGCACGGCGAACCGAACGGACGGGGTGCTGGATCACCTGGCTGAAGCCTCCTCTGTGCTGCCCGTCGAGGCGGTCCGTACCGGGCCGCCCGTAGTCCGGTGTGCGCTGCCCCGTCCCGGGCACACATCACCACCAGTCTGCCAACCACACGGACCGCGCTCGGCATTCCCGCCCCGGCCCACCGGCCGGGGCGGTCGCCATCGCCCCAGGTCAGCGTGGTGCCGCCGACGGCCCGACTACCCTTCTGGGCATGGCTGCCTCCTTCGAACCCGTTCCCGCCGCGCCCGCCCGCGGACGGACCGGGCGACCGGTGGGGACGGTCACCCGGGGCACCACCAACACCAACCGGCTGCGCCGGATGGACCGCTGGATCGCCCACACCCTCGGCGGCGCGCTGCGCGCCGCCGAGCGCCCGCCGGTCGCGGTGGACCTCGGCTACGGCGCGGCGCCGTGGACCGCCGTCGAGCTGGCCGGGCGGCTGCGCACGGTGCGGCCGGACGTCCGGGTGGTCGGGATCGAGATCGAGCCGGAGCGGGTCGCCGCCGCGCTGCCGTACGCCGAGCCGCCGCTGCTCACCTTCCGGCGCGGGGGCTTCGAGGTGCCGTTGGACGGCGGCGCGCCGGCCCAGCTGATCCGGGCCGCCAACGTGCTGCGGCAGTACGAGGAGTCGGCGGTCGCCGGGGTGTGGGAGCGGCTGTGCGCGCGGCTCGCCCCGGACGGGCTGCTGGTCGAGGGCACCTGCGACGAGATCGGGCGGCGGCACGTCTGGGTCGCGCTCGGTCCGGAGGGACCCCGGACGGTGACCTTCGCGGCCCGGCTGGGCGGCCTCGGCCAGCCCTCCGACCTGGCCGAGCGGCTGCCGAAGGCGCTGATCCACCACAACGTGCCCGGGCGGCCGGTGCACGCCTTCCTCACCGACTTCGACCGGGCCTGGGCGGCGGCCGCGCCGTACGGGGCGTTCGGGGCGCGGCAGCGCTGGGTGGCGGCCTGCACGGCGCTGGCGGGCGGCTGGCCGCTGGTGGACGCGCGCGGACGGTGGCGGCAGGGCGAGGTCACGCTGCCCTGGTCGGCGCTCGCGCCGTAACGGCGGGCCGGCACCGCAACGGCGGGTCGGCGCGGTGACGGCCGGCCGGCGCGGTGCTGCCGCGTTCGGGGGCGCGCACATGCCCGCGAGCGCCGGAGCTGGTGACCGACCCGATGCATTCACTCGAACGAGTTATCGAATATCTCTGGCGTGTTGACGCCCCGGCACGCCACCATGGACCCGGCCGAGCGGCGGCACCACACGCCACCCGGCCGGCACCACGCCCCACCCGGCCGTCAGGCGTCCCGCTCGGACAACTCCCGCCGAGCCCGCTCGAACACCCCGTACATCTCCGACCCGAACAGCACGAACCGCACCTCCGCCAGCTCCGCACCCGCCTCCACGTCACCGCCGTCCAGCACCTCCGCGACGATGCCGAGTGCGATCCGGGCCGCGTCCGCCGGCGGCCAGCCGTAGATCCCGGCCGACACGGCCGGGAAAGCCACCGTGCGCGCGCCGAGCGCCACCGCGGTGCGCAGCGACTCGCGATAGCAGGAGGCCAGCAGCTCCGCCCGCTCCTCGTACTCCTCCGCCCGGTAGACCGGCCCGACGGTGTGCACCACCCACCGGGCCGGCAGCCGTCCGGCCGCCGTCGCCACCGCCCGTCCGGTGGGCAGCCCCCTGCCCCAGTGCGAGGCGCGCAGCCGGCGGCACTCCTCCAGGATCTGCGGCCCGCCCTTGCGGTGGATCGCGCCGTCCACCCCGCCACCGCCCAGCAAGGACGAGTTGGCGGCGTTCACCACCGCGTCCACCGGCTGTTCCGTGATGTCACCCTCCACCAGGGTGATCCGCTCCACCATCGCCCGCTCCCGCTCCCTCTCCCGGGCCGCCCGGCGTCCGCCGGGACGGAACCGAGTCGTCGTCCGAGTCCAGTCACCGCACCGCCACCGGCGTGGCAATAGCCACAACGGCGCCGGTCGGCCGGAGAAATCCCCGGAGATCACGTTATGGTCGCGAGAAGTTCCCCGACGCGCGGTGCCAGGCGGGCACTGCGGACGGACGCCGGCCGTTACGCAGTCGGGGAAAGGGAGGAACCACCGATGCCCGCAACGGGAGACGGGCGGGCACCTGGTGCCGCGGACCTGCCGGGCGCCCATGACGGCGCCCGCGTCGGCCATGCCCGCGGCCGTGCCACGACCGGACCGGCCACGGCGACTTCCCCGATACCTCACCCCCGCTCACGGGCCGCGCACGCCTCCCACCCGTCCCACATCCCCGACCCGGACGGCCCCGCCGCGGCGGACGGGCCAGCCGACGGCACACCGCTGCGGCTGCTGGTCATCGAGGACGACGCCTCGGACGCCCAGCTGATCAAGGCCGCGGTGGCCGACAGCGGCACCTCGATCGAGATCCACTGGGCCCGCGGCCTGGACCAGGCCACCGAACTGCTCGCCCCGCCCGCGCCCTGGGCCCGGCGCGGGCGATCCCGCACCCCCGAGTTCGGCTGCGTGCTGCTCGACCTCGCCTCGCCCGCCGACCTGCCGCACCCGTCCGACCCCTCGGACGGGCTGGAGGGCCTGCACGAACTGCTCCGCCGGGCCCCGCACACCCCGGTCGTGGTGCTCACCGACGCCGCGGGGGCCGAACTCGGCGCGGCCGCCGTCGCGGCCGGCGCCCAGGACTTCCTGCTCAAGCACGAGACAGACGGCCCGCTGCTCGCCCGCGCCCTGCGCTACGCCGTCGAGCGCAAGCGCGCCGACGAGTCCCAGCGCCGCCTGGTCGAGGCCGAGTTGCGCGGCCAGGAGAACGCCCGCCTCCAGCGCCACCTGCTGCCCACCCCGCTGCTCGACGGCGCCGGGCTCTCCTTCACCCGGCGCTACCGCCCCGGCCGCCGCCGCGCGCTGCTCGGCGGCGACTTCTACGACGCCGTGCGCACCGACGACGGCACCGTCCACGTCGTGATCGGCGACGTCTGCGGCCACGGCCCGGACGAGGCCGCGCTCGGCGTCGCGCTCCGGATAGCGTGGCGCACCCTGGTCTTCGCCGGCCTCACCGGCGAGACCCTGCTCACCACGCTCCAGCACGTGCTGGAGCACGAGCGGCGCAGCGACGAGATCTTCGCGACGCTCTGCATGCTGGTCATCGAGCCCGGCGGCAGCGACCTCGGCTCGCTCGGCGCCGGCGAGCGGGCCCGGCTCTACCTCGCCGGGCACCCGGCGCCGCTGCTGCTCGGCCGGGACCACGAGCCGATCTCGCTGCCCTCCGACCTCGCCGGCCCCGCGCTCGGCCTGCTGCCGTGCCACGACGGGCAGGCCGCCTGGCCCGCCCACGAGGTCGAACTGCGGGCCGGCTGGCGGCTGTTGCTCTACACCGACGGGCTGATCGAGGGCCGGGTCGGGGCCGGGTCGCGCCGCTTGGGCCAGGATGGGCTCGCCGACCTGGTCGGCGACCACCAGGCCGCCGGGCTGACCCGGGGGCGGCTGGTCGACAGCGCCATCGCCGAGGTCGAGGAGCTGAACGGCGGGGCGCTGACCGACGACGTCGCGGTACTGCTGCTGGAGCGCAACCCGGTGCAGCTGATCCTCGGCTGACGGGCCGGCCCTCCGCGCCGCCGGCCGAGCATGCGCCGGGTACGTGGTGGGCACGCGGCGGCCCGGGCGGGTGAACTCCCCGCCCGGGCC
>NZ_JBSHAP010000154.1:0-21060 GCF_053611565.1 Kitasatospora sp. NPDC054795 | reverse complement strand
CAGTCAGGGCGGGCCGCACCCCCGTGCCGGCGGCCGGGGGACCGCTGCCCGGTCCCCCGACCGCCACCCTCCGCCCCTGGTCGGCGCGTTCGGCGGTGCGGCTATCGTGCACAGGTGCACGAGGCGGCCCGGGACCCCGGGCAGGGCACGTGAGGGGAGCTCCAGGTGATCGGACGGGCGCTGAACGGGCGTTACGAACTCGTCGACTTGCTCGGCGTCGGCGGGATGGCCACCGTCTGGCGCGGGACGGACCGGGTGCTGGGCCGTCAGGTGGCCGTCAAGGTCCTCAACGGCGGACTCGCCGACGACCCCCGCTTCGCCGAGCGCTTCAGCCGCGAGGCGCAGCACGCGGCCATGCTGGCGCACCCGAGGATCGTCATGGTCTTCGACTCGGGCGTGGACCAGGGCACCCCGTTCATCGTCATGGAGCTGGTCAACGGCCGTTCGCTGGCCGCCCTGCTGGCGGAGCAGCAGGCGCTGCCGGTGGAGCGCGCCGTGGGCATCGCGGCGGCGGTCTGCGAGGCGCTGTCGGTCGCGCACGCGGCCGGGCTGGTGCACCGGGACATCAAGCCCGGGAACATCATGATCACCGATGACGGCGGGGTGAAGGTCGTCGACTTCGGCATCGCCAGGGCCGGTTCCTCCAGCAACCTGACCCAGACCGCGAGCGTGCTCGGCACGGCCGCCTACCTCTCGCCCGAACAGGCCACCGCCTCGGAACTGGACGGGCGGACGGACCTGTACGCGGTCGGCTGCGTGCTGACCGAGATGCTCACCGGCGCGACCCCGTTCACCGCCGAGACCCCGGTGGCGATCGCCTTCAAGCACGTCAGCGAGCAGCCGCTGCCGCCGTCCGTCCGCCGCCAGGGCCTGCCGCCCGCGCTGGACGCGGCGGTGCTGCGGCTGCTGGCCAAGAACCCGGCCGACCGCCCGGCCGACGCGGCCACCGCCCGGGCCGAACTCCTCGGCACCGTACCGGGGCTGATGGTCGCCGACCCGACGGCGGAGCTGCTCGCGAACGCGGGCGGGGCCGCCACCCAGCTGCTGCCGCCGGTGCCCCACTTCCCGGCGCCGAACCAGCAGCACACCACCGTGCTGCCGCCCCAGCCGCCGGCCGCCACCTCGGTGATGGCGCCGATCCCCGCCCCGGCGGCTCCCGCCTACGTCCCGGTCCCGAGGCCCGGGCCCGCGCCCGGGAACACGGCTGCCCGCAACCGGCGGAAGCCGCTGGTGTTCGGGGTGTTGGGCGTGGTGGGCCTGGCCGGCGTCACCGCGCTCGCCCTCACCGCCTTCGACGAGCCGGCCGGCAACGCGGCCGCCGCCAAGCCCGCCGCGGCCACCGCCCCGTCCACCGCCCCGGTCACGACGCCCACCCCGAAGGCCTCCGCGGCCTCGGCGGCGCCCACCAGCAGCTCGGTGGCGCCGTCCGCGCCCCCGGCCCCCACCCAGGCCGTCCCGCGCAACCAGCCCGCAGCGCTGCAGATCCAGGCCTTCCGCCAAGCCGTCGCCCAGGCCCAGGTCGGCAGGGAGCGGGACAAACAGACCGACCTGTTGAGGATCCTCGACACCACCGCCGCGCGCCTCAACGAGGGCAACCCGGACGACGCCGCGCAGGAGCTCAAGGACGCCCAGAAGGTGGTCAAGGACATGGGCAAGAAGCACGCCATCGACGTCCCGACGTACGCCAACTGGAACGCCCGTCTCTCGGCCCTGTTCGCCACCCTGCACACCGCCGTCGATCTCCAGGACGACTGACGGGCCCGGCCGCCTGCCACCGGCTCCGGCCGTCAGCTGCCGGCTTCGCGGAGGCGGACTCGTGCCCTTCGTCGCGGGTGAGGGTTCCGTCCTGAGTGCACAGCACTGTCCACAGCCTGTGGACAGTGCTGTGGGCCGACCGCACCGACCGCACCGACCGCGGCAGCCCCGGCATCCGAGGGGCGAGGGCACGGGAAGTCGGCCGGGCCGACTTCCCGAGCGGCGGGGGCTCCGCGGAGCGGTCGGCGGAAACGTCGGGGCGCACGCCCGTCGGCCCCTTGCGCGGCAAGGGGCCGACGGAAACCCCGGTGGCGCCTACCGGGCGGCGGTGACGGGCTTGCGGGCCCGGGTCAGCAGGGAGACGCCCGGCAGGCCCTGGACGGGCAGGTAGCGCTCGGCGGCGATCACCGTGCTGAGCGCGGTGTTGATGAAGGCCGGAACGTCGTCCAGGTCGCTGCCGGTGCTCTTCTTCCGGCGCCAGGCGGCGGCCGGGCGGAGCAGGACGTTCCAGCTGTCCAGGGTCTCCATGGTGAAGCCGCTGCCGACGATCACCTCGCGCAGGGTGTCGCGGGTGTAGCGGCGGACGTGGCCGACCGCGACGTCGTGCGCCGACCAGAGCCTCATGTCGCTCGGCACCGCGATGAGTGCCACCCCGCCGGGGCGCAGCACCCGGTGGATCTCGGCCATCGCCGCGTCGTCCTCCTCGATGTGCTCCAGCACGTCGAAGGCGACCACCAGGTCGATCGCGCCGTCGGCGACCGGGAGCCTGCGGGCGTCGGCCCGCATCACGGTGAGCCCGCGGTCACGGGCCACCTGGGCGCCCTCCTCCCCGTACTCGATCGCGATCGGCTTCCAGCGGTTCGCCCTCAGCACCCGGGTGTTGCCACCGCCCGCGGCCCCGATGTCCAGCGCGGTGCCCGCCTTGCTGAACTTGGCGAGCTCCCGGCCCAGCAGTATCCGCCGCTCCTTGTACCACCAGTGCCGGTCTTCGAGCTCGGCGAGCTTGCGTACCTCATGACCTTCCACGGGCCCTCCCGGACTTCTTCGTCTCCCTGGCCGCCGCGGAACGCGTCGTCCGGCCGAGCGAAAACCTGAGAATTTCGTGAGGTCACTTTACGGGTACGGCGCCCTCGCGGATCCGGGCAGCCCGGTTGGCCGGAGCGTGGTGCCGGCCGGGTGCCGGCGTTCGACCCACTGCCCTCGACGGGGCGGCGGTGAGGGGTCAACTGTCAAAGAAACAAGGGATTTTGGCGGATTGCCGGAAAGGCCTGTCGACGGGGTGGGCGCAGGGGTGCCGGGCGGACGTCCGTTGCCGTCCGCGCCGGCCTCAGTCCTGCCGTCGGATCCGTCGCTCCACGTTCCCCCGGACCGCCCGGGACGCCGTTCCGGCCGCCGCCGCGAGGAACACGAAGTTGTACCCGATCTGCAGCACCACCACGAGGCGCGCCGTCTGCCCGGCCGGGGTGATGTCCCCGTACCCGACCGTCGCCATCGTCACCACGGTGAAGTACAGCGCGTCCAGCCGGGTCTCCAGCCCGGCGAACTCCGACTTGTGCGCGCCCATCACGTAGTACGTCCCCGCGAAGATGGTCAGCGCCAGGAAGATGTGGAAGGCCAGCCAGACCACCGGCCGCTTGGCCGTTCCCCGCATCACCCCCACGATCTTGGCCAGCATCAGCCAGGTCAGCCCGACCAGCGCGCCCGCGAACACCAGCCAGCTCAGCACCGGCCGGCGCTCGCCGAGCCACTCCAGGGGCAGCGTGAAGTACCCGACCATCAGCAGCGTCGACGCGATCAGCAGCCAGAGCCAGGCTCGCAGGTCGGTAGGGGGCGGAGGGTTCTCGGACATCCCGCCCAGCCTCCCCGGGCCCGGGCCCGTCCGCTCGCCCGCCTGGTCCGATCGGGCGAGCCCCGCGCCGTCGCCGTACCGGCCGCCTGCCGCCGCAGGCGCGGCCGCTCCGTTTCGGCGGGTCTCCGGGGGCCTCGCGCCCCGCCGACGCCGGAAGGCCCCGCCGGCCCCGGAACGCGGAAAGCCCCTGGCGGTTCACCAGGGGCTTTCCGGAGGAAGGGGGGCGGACTCAGGCGGTCGTCTCGGGCCGCTTGGTCTCGGTGGCCTTGGTCACGTTGGTCGGCGTGACGGCCGGGCGGTCGGCGCTCTGCTGGGGAGCGGTGGCGCCCTGCTGGGGAGCGGCGGTGCTCTGTGCGGTGCCGGCCGCGGCGTCCGCCGGGGTGTCGTCCTCGCGCATGGCCTTCGTCTCGGCCTTCAGGATGCGCATGGACTTGCCCAGGCCACGGGCCATCTCGGGCAGCTTCTTCGATCCGAACAGCAGGATTACGACCGCCAGCACCACGAGAATGTGCCAGGGCTCAAGACCGTTCCGCAGCATCCCTGGCCACCGGTCCCTTCTTGTCAGGAGTCATGGCGGGCGCTAGCGCCCGTGCTGGCCAGTATGCCTGTACCTGACGGCGAACGGATACACCAGCCGGGAAACGCTGGCCAAAAACCAGGTGCCGTTCGAGCGGATCGCGAGCGCGGCGGCACCGGCCCGGCCGGACGCGGGTGCCGAAGCTCACACCCGGCCGACCGCGTCGGGGCGTTCAGTGGACGAACGGCACCATGCGCTTCGTCACCCGGCGGTACTGCGCGTACTCGCTCCCGAAGGCGTCCAGTAGCAGCCGCTCCTCGGCGGAGATCCGCCAGCCGTACGCGGTGAGCAGCAGGGCCGCGACCACCAGGGCGGCCGCCCAGCTGCCGGTGCCGACCGCGTAGCCGACCCAGACCAGCAGGCTGCCGGCGTACCCGGGGTGCCGGATCAGCCGGTACGGGCCGGTGCGGACCAGGCGCTGGGTGTCCACGGTGCGCAGGGTGCGGGTGTAGTAGCGGCCCAGGGTGCGCATGCCCCAGGCCCGCAGCGCCAGCCCGGCGACCACCAGGGCCACCCCGAACCAGGCGGCCCAGGAGGGCAGTTCGCCGATCCCGGCGCGGTCGAACAGCACCACGAGCAGGACCGACAGGGCGTAGCAGCCGAGCAGCAGCCGGGTGGACCCGCGGTCGCGGCGGTCGGCGTGCCAGGTGCCGGCGGCGGTGTCCTCGCGCCGGCGCAGCAGCAACTCGTAGGCGACCCAGCAGAGGACGCCGAGGAGGGAGAGGAGGGCGGGCAGGGACATGAGGGGCTCCCGGCGGTCGGATCCGAGGTGTGCTTCCACGGTCCCCCCGGCGGGCGGCCGGCACACGCACCCGGGGGTGGACCCGGCGCGGTCCACCCCCGGGTGGAGGCGCGGCGCGGGGGCGCTCGGGCGCTCGGCGGGACCGCTGCGCGGGGGCGGGAGGGCGGTTCCCGGGGCGGCTCCCGGGACGGCGGAGAGCCCCCGCCCGGGATGGGCGGGGGCTCTCGATGACTCGCGTGGATCGGGTCGGACGGGTCGGACGGGTCGGACGGGTCAGACGGCGGCGGGCTCCGGAGCGGGTTCCGGGGCGGTGGCGGGGGCGGCGGCCGGGAGGTGGCGCATCAGGCGGTAGGCCAGGACGGCGGCACCCAGGGCGAAGACCAGGCCGACCACGGCCGCGACGTGCAGGCCGTCGGTGAAGGCGGCGCGGGTGGTCTCCAGCAGGTCGGCGCCGAGCCGGCCGGGCAGGTGGGCGGCGACGGTGACCGCTCCGCCGAGGGTGTCCTGGGCGGTCCGGGCGGCCTCGCCGTCGATGCCGGCCGGGAGGGCGCCGTCCAGCCGGTGGCGGTAGACCGCGGCGCCGGCCGCGCCGAGCAGGGCGATGCCGAGCGAGCTGCCGAGCTCGACGGCGGTCTCGGAGGTGGCGGAGGCGGCGCCGGCCTGCTCGACCGGGGCGGCGGAGACGACCATCTCGGCGGTCATCGTCATGGTGCCGACCGTCCCGGCGGCCAGCACGCCGGCCGCGGTGAGGATGAGCGCCAGCGGGGAGTGCGGGCCGACCAGGGTCATCATCGCGAAGCCCGCCGAGCCGACCAGGAAGCCGCCGCCCATCAGTACCGCCGGGCGGACCTTCCCGGCCAGCGCCGAGCTGGTCCCGACCGCGGCGCCGACGCCCAGGCTCGGCACCAGCGACCAGAGCGAGGCGGTCAGCGGGCTCATGCCCTTGACCAGCTGGAGGTACTGCGAGGTGAAGAGGGAGAAGCCCATCATCGCGAACATCGCGATGCTGTTGACGCTGATCGCGCCGCTGAAGGTGCGGATCCGGAACAGGCTCAGGTCGAGCAGCGGGTTCGCGGCGGTGCGCTGGCGCCGCACGAAGGCGCCGGCCAGCAGCAGTCCTGCGGGGACGGCCAGCCCGGGCAGCAGGCTCCAGCCCTCGACGGCGATCGTCTTGACGCCGTAGACCAGCGGCAGGATCGCGGCCAGCGAGAGCACGGCGCCGAGCAGGTCGAAGCGGCCGGTGCGGCCGGTGGAGCGGTACTCGGGGAGCAGGACAGGTGCGGCCAGCAGCACCAGGGCCATCACCGGGACGGCGAGCAGGAAGGCCGAGCCCCACCAGAAGTGCTCCAGCAGGAGCCCGCCGGCGACCGGGCCGAGGGTGGCCCCGGCGGTGAGGATGCCGCCCCAGGCGCCGAGCGCGATCTGCCGCTGCTTGGGGTCGTGGAACATGTTGCGGATCAGCGCGAGGGTCGAGGGCATCACGGTGGCCCCGGCGGCGCCGAGCAGCGCACGCGCCGCGATCAGCTGGTCGGCGTCGTGCGACCAGGCGGCCAGCAGCGAGGCGCCCGCGAAGCCGGCGGCGCCGATCATCAGCAGTCGGCGGCGGCCGATCCGGTCGCCCAGCGCGCCCATCGTGATGAGCAGTCCGGCCAGCAGGAACGAGTACATGTCCATGATCCACAGCTGCTGGGTGCCGCTCGGCGCCAGCGTGGTGGAGATGTACGGGACGGCGAAGAAGAGCACGCCCATGTCCATGGTGAGGACGAGGGTCGGGAGCAGGAGGACGGCCAGGCCGATCCATTCGCGTCGGCCTGCGCGGCCGGTGGTTGCGGTCATGGGGAAGACGGTACGGATGAGTCAGACGCTTGTCTAGTACGTATGTGCAAGTCGCTCGTGCAAGACGTACGAGCGAGTAAGACAAATGTGCGAGACATTCGTCCATGGCTTCCGTAGGATCAGGGCATGGGAAACCGCGAAGACCTGATGGGCGGCGCCAAGCGCTGCCTGTACGAGAAGGGCTACGGCCGCACCACCGCCCGCGACATCGCGACCGCCTCCGGCGTCAGCCTGGCCGCGATCGGCTACCACTTCGGCTCGAAGGACGCGCTGCTCAACGCGGCGATGATCGAGGCGATCGGGGAGATGGGGGAGGCCCTGGGCGCGGTGGTGATCGCCGCCAACCAGGTGTCGGACGACCCGGAGGTGCGCTTCGCGGCCGTCTGGGACGGCCTGCGGGACGTCTTCGTCGAGCACCGCGGGCTCTGGGCGGCCCAGTTCGAGGCGCTCGCCCAGGCGGGGCACGCCCCCGACCTGGCGGACGCCTTCGCGGCGGCGCAGAAGGAGGGCCGGCTCGGACTGGCCGCGGTGTTCCAGGGGCTGCCCGAGGTGCCGGACACCGCGGAGGAGGTCGCCCGCGGGTCCTTCTACCAGACCCTGCTGGCCGGCTACTGCGCCCAGTGGCTGGCCGCGCCCGAGCTCGCGCCCAGCGGGCAGGACTTCCTGCGCGGACTGCGGCTGGTCAGCGACAGCGTGTTCACCCCCGTGGAGCCCTCTCCCGCTACTGAGCCCTCTCCCGCTTCGGAGCCCGCCCCCGTGGAGCCCTCGCCCGCTACGCGGTGACGGCGGTCAGCAGCACCACCGAGTCGACGTGCGCCAGCAGCCCGTGCCGCTCCTGCGGGACGGGCTCCAGGTGGCCGACCGGCAGTTCCAGCCGCCGGCCGGCGATGGTCAGTGACACCCGGCCGCGCAGCACCTGGACGCTGCCCGCGGCGGGCGGGTTGTGCTCGTCCAGCGTGGTGCCCGCGGTCAGCGCGATCACGGTCTGCCGCAGGATCCCGTCGTGCAGGACCAGATGGGCGCTGCGCCCGTGCGGGCTCTCCGCCGCCCGGGCGGCGTGCTCCACGGCGAGCTGTTCGAGATCGGGCACCGCGCCTCCTCCTGGCTCCGGGCGCACTCCGTGAGCCCAGGGTCGCGGACGCCCGGGCGCCCCGCACCCGGAGGTACCGCGGCCGGGCGGTCCGAGGTGCAGGCTCCGCCGACTGCCCGCATCGTGGAGGCATGGCGACCAACGACAAAGTCATTTCCGGGTTCCAGGTCAACCGCCCGCTGCTGACCGGCGGCGTGGCGCTCACCGCGATCGGCACGCTGCTCAGCGCGACCGGGACGGTGGTGGTGTGCGCGGCGCTGATCGCGGCCGGCCGCAGCTGGGTGCGCGGTCTGGACACCCCGCCGACCGCGCTCGCCCAGCGGGCCCTGCGGGAAGCGAAGGTGGCGTCCAGCGCGGGCTGGGAGGCCTGGCGCGCCGAGCACAGCTCACCGAACTGAGCCCGCCCGCCGGGCCGGCGAACAGCACGGCGGGCCGCCGCGGAAGGGCGGCCCGCCGTGCCGGCGGACCCGAACGGCCCTACAGGCCCAGCGACTTGGCGATGATGCTGCGCATGACCTCGCTGGTGCCGCCGTAGATCCGGAACACCCGGTTGTCGGTGTAGAGCCGGGCGATCGGGTACTCCAGGATGTAGCCGTAACCGCCGTGCAACTGGAGGCACTTGTCGATCACCGTGGAGGCCGACTCGGTGCAGAACAGCTTCGCCGCGGCCGCGTCCGCGACGGTCAGCTCGCCCTGCTGGTACAGCTCCAGCGCCCGGTCCACCATCGACTGCTGCGCCACCACCTGGGACTCGCAGTCGGCCAGGGTGAACTTGGTGTTCTGGAACTCGGCCACCGCCTTGCCGAACACCTTGCGGTCCTTGACGTACTGGACCGCGAACCGCACCGCCGCCGCGGCCGCCGCGTACGCGCCGACGGCGATCGCCAGCCGCTCCTGCACCAGGTTGTGGGTCAGGTAGGAGAAGGCCCTGCCCTCCTCGCCGAGCAGGTTCTCCACCGGCACCCGGACGTCGCTGAACGCCAGCTCGGCGGTGTCCGAGGTGCGCAGGCCGATCTTCTGGAGCTTGCGGCCGACGGTGTAGCCCGCGGAGGCGGTGTCCACGCAGAGGATGGACAGCCCGGCCCGGCGGTTCTCCGGGTCGTACGGGGCGGTGCGGCAGACCACCAGGACGAGATCGGCCAGCACGCCGCCGGTGATGAAGGTCTTGGCGCCGTTCAGGACGTAGTGGGTGCCGTCCTCGGAGAGCCGCGCGGTGGTGGAGATGCCCGCGAGGTCGGAGCCGGCGCCCGGCTCGGTCATGGCGATCGCGGTCATGATGTCGCCGGAGACGAAACCGGGGAGCCAGCGCCGCTTCTGCTCCTCGTTCGCGTACTCCAGCAGGTACGGCAGCACCAGGCCGGTGTGCACGCCGGAGGAGCCGAAGCTCACGCCCGCCCGGGCGGTCTCCTCGGCGATCACCGCCTGGTACTTGAAGCCGCTCTCGCCCGCGCCGCCGTACTCCTCCGGCACCTCGATGCCGTAGACGCCGAGCTCGCCGAGCTGCCGGTAGAAGTCGCGCGGCGGGTGACCGTCGGCCTCCCAGCTCTCGTAGACCGGGACGACCTCGTTGGCGATGAAGTCCCGGATGGTCTCCCGGAAGGCCTCGTGGTCCTCGTTGAACACGGTGCGGCGCACGGCGGCGCTCCCTTCGACGGCGCCGGCCGGGGCTGCCGGCCGGGGCGGAACCTGCCTGGTGGTGGCTCCACAAGTTAATCCGGGGTAGCTTCGGCTGTCCAGAGTCGGCCGGGCGCGGAAAGCCGGTGGGGAGCGCGGTCGGCGGGGGTGCGAAGTGAATCCTTGCTAGCCTTCCGTCGACGCCGGTCACGGTCCCGTTCCAGAGGCCGGCGCCGTGCCGGACCGGTGCCGGACCAGTGCTGGGCCGGTGCGGGACCAGTGCCGGGCCGGTGCCCGGCCGAAGGGGAGGGAGGCTCGCCATGGTGGTCCGACGGCCGCCCGGGCGGCGCGCCCAGATCCTGGCCGTGGCCGCCGACCGCTTCCACCGCAGCGGCTACCACCAGGTCTCGATGACCGAGGTCGCCGCCGGCGTCGGCATCACCGCGCCCGCGCTCTACCGGCACTTCCGCGGCAAGCCCGAACTGCTGGACCGGGCCGTCCGGTTGGGCCTGGACGCACTCGCCGAAGGCCTGCGCCCGGCCCGCACCACCGCCGACCTCGGCGCCGCGCTGGCCGCCGTCGCCGTCGGCCACCGCCCGCTCGGGACCCTGGTGCAGCGCGACGCCCGGCTGCTGTCGCCGGCCCGGCGGGCGGCGCTGCGCCGTGAACTGCGCGCCGACGTCGCCCTGATGGTCGCGGTGCTGCGCGTGGAACGGCCGGAACTCACCGCCGGGGACGCCGAGTTGCTCTGCTGGTCGGCGCTCTCGGCCTGCGCCGGGCTGTCCTACCAGTCGGCGGTGCCGCAGCCCCGACGGGCCGAGGCGCTGCTGCGCGGGATGGTCGCCGCCGTCCTGGCGGTCCCCCTGGACGGTACGGCCGCGGGCCCCTGCGCCGGGCCGGTGCCGGCGGCGCGGGAGGTTGCATCCGGGCCGGCGCCGGAGCCCAGGCCGCGGGCGCGCCGGGAGGAGCTGCTCGCGGCGGCCGTCCGGCTGTTCCACCAGCGCGGCTTCGACAACGTCAGCACCGACCAACTCGGCGCCGCCGTCGGCATATCCGGCCCCAGCGTGTACCGGCACTTCGACAGCAAGGCCGAGCTGCTCGCCGCCTCACTGGTGCGCAGCCGCGAGCGGCTCTGGCACGAGGTGGACGGCGCGATCACGGCCGCCGCCGGGCCGGGGGAGGCGCTGGAGGCCGGGCTGGGCGCGTACGTCGGCTTCGCGCTGCGCAACGGGGACTACCTGGGCGCCATGCTGAGCGAGACGGAGCGGCTGGCCCCGCCGGACCGCCGGGCCGCGGTGGACTTCCGGCGGGACTTCCTGCGCACCTGGGTCGGCCTGCTGCGGCAGGTGCACCCCGGGCTCGACCCGGCGGCCGCCCGGATCCGGGTGCACGCGCTGTTCGCGCTGGTCAACGACGGGGTGCGGAACCGTCCGCACAGCACCAGGCCGGACCTCGGGGACTGCCTGCTGCGGCTCGGCCGGGCGGTGCTGGGGACGTCCGGGGGAGGGGCGCTCTAGCGGTTGCCTCCGGTGCCTCCGGTGCCCCGGGAGTTCCCGCCGTTGCCCTGGGGGGTGCCGGTGCTCCCGCTGTTGTTCTGGGTGCCGCCGACGCTTCCGCCGTTGCCCGTCACCGCGAGGTCGTTGTTCTGGTTGCCCGCACCCGAACCGGTGGCCGTCTGCTGGGTGTTGACCACGTTTCCGTGGACGTCGCCGATGATGTTGCCGGAGCCCGCGCCGCTCACCACGCTGCCGTTGGAGGGGCCGGTCGCGCCGGCGCCGCTGTCGGCGTGCGCGGTGGCGGCGCCGGCGCCGGCGAGGAGGAACGCCCCGAGGGCGGTGGCGGCGGCTGCGCGAATACGGGACACGCTGGTCTCCCTGGCGAGAAGTGCGGATTGTGGCGCCGTCCGGGGTGGCCGCTCCGGGGCGCCGTGGCCTGCGGGGCCGGGCGGCTCGCCGTACGTACGTCGCCGGTTCAGCATTCACCAGTGCGGTGGACGAACTCCACCGAACGGGTGGCAATTCCCCCGATGGGGGAGGATCGGTCAATTCGGAGTTGACGGTATTCCGTCAGGAGGGTGCCGAAGAAGAAAGAAATGGTCGCCAGATAGTCGCACTGGCACACTGGGGACCCATGTCTGATGGTGCCCCGCCCGAGCCCACCCCCGCCGAGGAGCTGCGCACGACCGAGGTCGATCTCGGCGGCCTGGTGAACGTCCTCGCCACCCACCTCTACTCCACCCCGCTGGTCGCCCTGCGCGAGCTCGTCCAGAACGCGCACGACTCGCACACCCGCCGGCTCCTGGAGGACCCGGACGGCGACCACCGCCCGCTGATCCGGGTGCGCGCCGACGCCGCCCGGCGGACCGTCGCCATCGAGGACACCGGCGCCGGCCTCACCGAACCCGAGATCCACTCCTACCTGGCCACCGTCGGCACCGGCTACACCCGGATGCTGCGCGAACTGACCGGCAACCAGGAGCTGATCGGCGCCTTCGGCCTGGGCTTCCTCTCCGCCTTCTCGGTCGCCGACGAGGTCACCGTCACCACCACCTCGCACCGCGAACCGCACCTCGGCCACCGCTACCGCAGCCGCGGCGGCGAGCAGTACCGGGTCGAGCCGGTGCCCGCCCGGCCCCGCCCGGGCACGGTGGTCGAGCTGACCCTCAAGGCCGAGCACGCCCACCTCGCCGACGAGGACGTGCTGCGCGACGTGCTCACCCGCTACTGCGTGCTGCTGCCGGTCCCGGTCCACCTCGGGGACGACGAGCAGCCGGTCAACTCCGTCGAGGTGCCCTGGCGCCACCCCTCCGACGGCGACCGGTACGCCGCCCGGATGCGCTTCGCCGCCGCCTTCGGCCGCCGCTTCGAGCCGCTCACCGCCTTCCCGGTCCACCCGGTCGACGACGTCACCGACGCGGTCGGCCTGCTCTGGGTCCAGGACGGAGGCACCTACGGCAGCAGCGACAACCGCGACCTCGCCGTCTACCTGCGCGGCATGCTGCTCGCCGAGGACGCCCGCGACCTGCTGCCCCGCTGGGCCGGGTTCATCGGCGGCGTGGTCGAGTCCAACCGGCTCACCCCCACCGCCAGCCGCGAGGACCTCCAGCGCGACGAGCACTACCACGGGCTGCGCAAGGCCCTCGCCGACGCCATCGTGGACGGCCTCTACGAGACCGCCCGGCTGCGGCCCGCCGCGTGGCGCCGCATCCTCGCCCGGCACGGCAACGACCTGCTCGGTGCCGCGCTCTGCGACGACCGGCTGTTCACCCTGCTCGCCGACGACGTCCCGGTGCCCACCTCGCAGGGCGACCTCACGGCCGGCGCGCTGCGCGCGGCGGGAGGAGGCGCGGTGCACGTCGCGCTCGGCAGCGGCGGCGGCTTCGAGGAGATGCTGTACCGGGCGATGCGGGTGCCGATCGCCCGCGGCGACCGCTACGCCGTCCTGCCGTTCCTGCGCCGCTACGCCCAGCTGCGCGGCTGCCGGGTGGTCGAGCTGGGCAGCGAGCAGGGCGACCGCGAGCTGTTCCGCGACCCGGAGCGCCCGCTGCCGGAGCACGAGTCGGCCTGGCTGGCCGGCGCCCTCGCCGACCCGGGCGAGCAGCTCGTCCCGGCCCGCTTCGACCCGCCCGGCCTGCCGCTGGTGCTGGTGCCGGACCGCGAGGCCGAGCTGAAGGCCCGGATCGAGGACGACCGGGCGGACGCCCGGATACCCTCGGCCGCCCTGCGGCTGGCCCGCGCCTTCACCGCCCGCACCGACGGCGAGGTCCGGGCCCGGCTCTACCTCAACCTGGCCAGCCCGGCGGTCCGGGACCTGCTGGCCGCCTACCGCGGCGGGCACACCGGCAGCGCGACCGCCGCCGGCCTGCTCCGCTCGATCAAGGTGATCATGGCCGCGGCCTCGTCCGGACCGTCCGAGGGCGACCTCACCGCCGCGCTGGCCGGCATCGGCACCGCGGTGTCCGCCCTGACCGCCGCCGTCCCGGCCGGTCTGCCGGAGGTCCCGGACAGCCCCGGAGCGCTCTCGGAGGAGCGGTGACGGACGGATTGTCAGTGGGGTGCGGTAGACACCTCATCAGCACGACGCAGGGGGAGCAGGCATGACCACCGACATCTGGGCCTGGGTGCGCGACACCCACCGGCAGCTGGCCGAGGCCGGCCACCACCGGCTCGCCGACGCCATCGTCGAGCTGCCCGAGCACGCCACCGAGGGGCGAAACGAGCAGCTCGACGCGCTCTACCCGGAGGCCGTGGCCGCCGCCCGGGCGCTCGGCCTGCCCTGGGTCGAGGTCTACCTGCGGCACTGGCGGATGCAGAACCTGCTGAACAAGCGCCAGCAGGGCGAGGCGGTGCTGCCCGAGGCGGTCGACCTGCTGGACTTCGCGCACCGGGAGGAGACGGCGAACTGCCCGCAGTCCGTCTGCGTGGTGCAGGACTTCGCGATCTGCCACGCCCGGGTCGACGGGCCGGGGTACGTGGCCGAGCGGCTCGCCGTGGTCGGCGAGACGCTGGACCGGATCGAGCCCGACCGGGCCTGCTACGACTGCCTGTCCCGCGAGTACTCCGACGCCCTGGAGGACGACGGCCGGGCGGCCGAGGCGCTGGACCACCTGGACTCCGCGGCCAACCGGATGCGGGCGGCCGGCCAGCCGGTCTCGCTCCGCTTCCACCAGGCCCGGGCCGGCACCCTGCACCTGCTGGGCCGGCACGAGGAGGTGCTGGAGCTGCTGGCGACCGCCGAGCGGGCCGAGCAGACGCAGGGGCGCCGGCTGGACGAGCGCGACCAGCGCTGGGGCGCCCTGCTGCGGGCCCGCGCGCTCGCCTCGCTCGGCCGCACCGAGGAGGCGCTCGCCCTGCTGCCCGAGCGGGCCGAGGCCGAACGGCACGCCGACCTGCGCACCGCCTGGACGCAGACGGTCGAGCTGCTGGTCGCGGCCGGGGCCCGGGAGAACGACGCCGAACTGGGCGCCGTCCTGGCCGGCTGGGTCGGCTACCTGGACGGCGTCGGCGCGCACCGCCCGTGCGTGGACCTGCTGCTGGCGGCGGGGCGGCTCGCGCTCGCCCGTGGTGCCCGTACGGTGGCACTCACCCTCGCCGCGACCGGGGAGCGCAAGCTCACCCGGCTGCGGCGCACCGAAGGCGTGTCGGAGCAGGTCGCGGCGCTGCGCGCGGCCGCCGAGGCACTGCCGGAGCCCGAGCTGCCCGTCCCGCCGGGCGAGCTGGCGGCGCACCTGGCCGAGGTCCGGGTGCCCTACGAGACCGGCGCCGACCTGCTCTCCGTCGCCCTGGACCGGTACCGGGGTGAGCAGGCCGGCGCCACCGGACTGGCGGTGCTCCTGGCCACCGTGCTGGGCGGCCTCGGCCACGCCCGCGCCGCGGCCGACCTGCTGTGGCGGCACCTGGAGGACGACCCGGCCGATCGCGAGCTGACCGGCGCGCTCGGCGAGATGCTGATCGAGGCCCGGGACGCCGAGGGCATTCGCCGCCTCGCCGACCGGGTGGCCGCCTCCGCCCCGGCCGACGGGCACTGGATACGCGCCCGCTGGGCCGCCGCCGAGGGCCGCTGGGCCGAGGCGCTGGAGCAGTGCCGGGCGATCCTGGTGCTGGACGACGAGGTGATCAACACCCGTCGCCTCGCCGCCCACGCCGCCACCGAGCTGGGCGACCACGCCACCGCGCAGCGGATGTACCTGGAACTGCTGGAGCGCGCGGCGCCGGCCGTGGGCTCCGCCGAGGACACCGCCGAGGACTCCGCCGAGGAGGACGGCCACCGGGCTGTCCGGGAGCCGGACCTGTGGCACCTGATCACCGCGGCCACCGCCAACCGGGACTGGGCGGTGGTCCGCTCCACCGGCGCGCTGCTCGACATCGAGTTCGACGAGCCCGAGGGCCCGGTGGACGAGGAGTGGCAGCTGGTCACCATTCGGGCCACCCGCACCAACGGCGCGACGTCCGACCTGCCCGCCCTGCGGACCGGCCCGGCCACCGCCCGCATCCTGCCCGTGCTCGGGGACGACCTGACGCTCAACCACGGCGACGTGGTGGTCTTCGCCCCGGCCCTGCTGGAGCGCCCGCCGGCCGAGGACGCGCCCGAGGAGGAGCGGCAGCGCTGGCGCCCGGTGTTCGAGCTGCTCACCCTGCTCGACCCGGCCGGGTACACCACCTACTGGATCGACGGCGGCTGGCCCGGCGACGAGTCGTGGTCGGCCCTGCGGGAGGAGCTGCACGGGGCGGGGTACGCGGTCTGGGTGTACAGCGGGGAGCAGTACCGGATCACCGACCCGGCGGACGGCGGCGACACCCTGCCCGGTGTCTACGCGGCCCTCGGCGTCCCGCCGACCGCCTCGGCCGCCGAGGCCGACGCCCTGCTGCTGCGGCTCACCGACGGCTGGGCCCACCCGCTCGCCTGGGCGGAGCTGGCCAAGGCGGCCGGCGCGGCCCCGGCCCGGCACGAGGAGATCGTCGAGCGCTACGGGCTCTGACCGTCCCCGACAGCGCGGCCCCGGCGGGCCGGCCCCTCCCGGGCCCCCGCCGGGGCCGCGCGCGTTCCCGGCCGTCCCGCGCGCTCCGCGCCCCGCCGTGTGCGGGCCGGCCCGGGAACCATTCCGCCTCCAGCCGAGTCTTTGTCAATGCTTTACTTTTTCATTGCCAAGACTCGACCTCCCGGAGTGCCCGCACCGTGACCAGCCTCGCCCTCGGCCCGTCCTGGCTCGATCCGACCACCCTGATCTCCACCTTCGGCCTGATCGGCATCCTGGCCATCGTCTTCGCCGAGTCCGGTCTGCTGATCGGCTTCTTCCTGCCGGGTGACTCGCTGCTGTTCACCACCGGCCTGCTGGTGGCCGGCGGCACCTACCTGCACCAGCCGCTCTGGCTGGTCTGCGCGCTGATCGTGGTCGCCGCGGTGGCCGGGGACCAGGTCGGCTACCTCTTCGGCCGCAAGGTCGGCCCGAGCCTCTTCCGCCGTCCCGACTCCCGGGTCTTCAAGCAGGAGAACGTCGAGAAGGCCGCCGCCTTCTTCGACCGGCACGGCCCCAAGGCGATCGTGCTGGCCCGCTTCGTGCCGATCGTGCGCACCTTCACCCCGATCGTCGCCGGGGTGAGCAGGATGAACTACCGCGGCTTCGTGGTGTTCAACCTGGTCGGTGGCGTGCTGTGGGGCGGCGGCGTCACCGTGCTCGGCTACTTCCTGGGGCAGATCCCGTTCGTCCGGGACAACATCGAGGCCATCCTGGTCGGCATCGTGCTGGTCTCGGTGATCCCGGTGGCGATCGAGCTGCTGCGGGCGCGCCGCTCCGGCGCGGCGTCCGCCACCCGCCACCGCGCCGGGTAGGCGTCCGCCGCTCCGGCCACGGGACGCCGCGTACATGTGCGTCCGGCTGTTCGATCAGGCAAGGTGTAACCCGAGATCGAGCGGTGGCCGGAGGCCGCCAGGGGTGGCAAGGAGCGGAAGTGCCTAAGCGGGGCCGACCGGGTACGGGCAAGCGGGCCAGGGGGGGCAGGGCGGTTCGGCAGGCGCGGCAGACACCCCCGAAGCCGGTGCACCCCGCCGACGCCCCGCCCACCGAGGGCCTGCTCGGCTACCCCGCCCCGCCGGTCGAGCCGACCACCGTCGTCCCGCTCGCGCTGCCCGTTCCGGAGACCAAGGGCCTGCTGGCCCCCGAGCCCGAGCCCCAGCCCGAGCCGGTACCCGAGTCGGTACCCGGGCCGGCGGTCCGCGCCGCGACCGGACGGGCCGAGACCGAGCGCCCGGCCCGTCGCCGTTCGGTCGCCGAGGACACCCTCACCCCCGAGGAGTGGCGGGCGGCCGGCTACACCCCGCCCACCGGCATCCCGGTCCCGGACCTCACCACCGGCGCCCCCGGCGAGGCGCCCTGGCCGGACCGGATGCGCACCCTGCTGCGCACCCCGATGTCCGAGCGGCCCGCCTTCGAGCGCACCGCCCGCGAAATGCACCCCTCCGCGTCCGTCACCCGCAACGTCCCGCGCATCCTCGACCTGACGCTACGCATCGGCGAGCTGCTGCTGGCCAGCGGCGAGGCGGCCGAGGACGTCGAGGCGGCGATGCTCGGCATCGCGCACGCCTACCGGCTGGACCGCTGCGAGCCGCAGGTCACCTTCACCCTGATCGGCATCTCGTACCAGCCCTCGCTGGTCGAGCCGCCGGTCACCGCCGACCGCGTGGTGCGCCGCCGGACCTCCGACTACACCCGGCTCGACGCGGTGTACGCGCTGGTCGCGGACATCACCGCGGAGAACGTGACGGTCAACGACGCCTACCGCCGGCTCGCGCTGATCCGCCGCAACCGGCACCCGTACCCCGCCTGGTTCCTCGCCCTGACCACCGGTCTGCTGGCCGGCGCGGCGACCTTCCTGGTCGGCGGGCGGGTGGACGACAAGGCCTGGCTGGTGTTCGCGAGCGCCTTCGTCGCGGCCGTCCTCGGCGACCGGCTGGCCTCCGCGCTGGCCCGGCGCCGGCTGCCGGAGTTCTACCAGTTCGTGGCGGCCGCGATGCCGGCCGCCGCCTCCGGCATCATCCTCTCGCTCAACGACTGGGGCCTGCGAGGCTCGGTCGTGATCACCGGTGGCCTGTTCGCCCTGCTGCCCGGGCGCGCCCTGGTCGCCGCCGTGCAGGACGGCCTGACCGGCTTCTACATCACCGCCGCGGCCCGCCTGCTGGAAGTGATCTACCTGGTCGCGGGCATCGTGATCGGGGTGATGGTGATCCTCTACCTGGGCGTCGGCTTCGAGGCGAACCTGCGCCCGGACGAGAGCCTGGTGGGCGTCAACTACCCGCCGGTCCAGATGATCGCCGCGATGCTGCTGACCCTGGCCTTCGCGACGCTGCTACAGACCGACCGCCGCACGCTGGCCCTGGTCACCGTCAACAGCGGCATCGGCTGGGCCAGCTACGGTGCGCTGGTGTACAACGCGGGTGTCAACCCGATCGCGGCGACCGGCGTGGCGGCCGGGCTGGTCGGCCTCTTCGGCCAGCTGATGGCGCGCTACCGCAACGGGTCGGCGCTGCCGTACGTGACCGCCGCGATCGGTCCGCTGATGCCCGGTTCGGCGCTCTACCTCGGGATGCTCGCCTTCGCCCAGGGGCACTCCAGCGCCGGCCTGGTGTCGGTCTTCCGGGCGGCGGCGATCGCGATGGCGCTGGCGGTCGGGGTGAACCTGGGCGGGGAGATCGCCCGGCTGTTCCTGAAACTGCCGGTCGGCGCCGAGCGCCCGTCGCTCTACCCGGTCGTGCCGCGCCGGGCGGCCAAGCGCACTCGAGGGTTCTGACCGGACGTCGGGCCGGACGTCGGGCCGGTGCCGGGGTGATGCGGTCCCCGGGCCCCGGCCCCGGCCACCGGGCCACGTCACGGCAGGCAGGACGCAGGACCAGGAACGAAGGTAAGACCCATGACGACACTGCTGGACGGCTACCGCGAGCACATCGTCGCCGCGCACAAGCAACCGCTGTTCCTGCTGCTGGTCGGATTCATCACCTCTTTCGTCTTCATCCGGTTCAGCGTCCGGATGATCCGCGCCCAGGTGCGCTGGTGGCCGGGCAACGTGACCCCGGGCGGCCTGCACATCCACCACATGGTGTTCGGCCTGGGCTTCCTGCTGCTCGGCGGCATCGGGGTGTTCGCCACCTACGGCGGACACCCGTGGATCGACGTGTTCGGCCTGGCCTTCGGCATCGGCTGCGGTCTGGTGCTGGACGAGTTCGCGCTGATCCTGCACCTGGACGACGTGTACTGGAGCGAACAGGGCCGCAAATCGGTGGACGCGGTGATCTTCGGCATCCTGTTCACCTCCCTGCTGCTGGTCGGGTACGTGCCGCTCGGCGTGGTGCCCGGCGAGGAGACCAGGTGGGGCCTGATCACGATCATCTCGGTGAACTCGCTGGCCTCGGTGATCACCCTGCTCAAGGGCAAGGTGTGGACCGGCCTGCTCGGGATCATGGTCCCCGGTCTGTCCTGGATCGGGGCGATCCGGCTGGCCCGCCCGAGCAGCCCGTGGGCCCGCTGGCGGTACGCCACGCGCCCCCGCCGCCGGGCGCGTGCGCTGCGGCGCGAGCGCCTGCTGCACCGGCGCGCGGACCGGGCCCGCACCTGGCTTTTCGACCTGATCGCCGGCGCCCCCGACAAGGTGCCCGCCAACCACCCGGCGGCGCACCGGGTGGCCGAGCGGATGGCCGCCCGGGCCAGCGCCCACCTCGACGCGCACGCTGCCCGGGCGCTGGCCCGCCGTCAGGCCCGGCTGGCCGACCGCCGTTCGGCGGCCGCCGCCGGGACGGCCCGGGGCGCGGCGGACCCGGCGCTCGGGTCGGCCGAGGCCGGTCCGGACCGCTCCCGCCTGGCGCAGCAGCGCCGTCGTACGGTC
Organism: Kitasatospora sp. NPDC054795; assembly: GCF_053611565.1. Classification (NCBI taxonomy): domain Bacteria; kingdom Bacillati; phylum Actinomycetota; class Actinomycetes; order Kitasatosporales; family Streptomycetaceae; genus Kitasatospora; species Kitasatospora sp. NPDC054795. The sequence continues at coordinate 1,224 of NZ_JBSHAP010000154.1, read as the reverse complement.
CGGGCCGGGCGCAGTCGGGTCTTCGCGGTGGGGCCGACCGGGCTGGAGAGCCGGCCGGAGCGGCACCACCGGCTGCGCACCCGCACCCGTCGGATCGGCCGGTAGCCCGCCCCCTGCGCGCGGGTCCCGGTCCGGGTCCCGGCTTGTGTCCCCGTCCGTTTTCCCGCCCGCCCCGCTGTCCGGCCGGAGCCGAGGCTTGGTCAGATCATCCGATGGTCACCCGACCGGCGGAGCACTTTCCGGGCGTGAAGGCCGCCGGAATTGAGAACATGAGCATCATGTGACCGTTCTGTCACGTGATGGGATGATTCATCGGATCCCCGCCGACCCCCGGGCCGCCGACCGCCCGTACGCCGCGCGCCGTCCGACGCCGTCCCCTCCGGACCCGTCAGAAGGGATGTCGCGTGGCGCGCAGGATCCTGCCGACCCTCCTGTTGTCCCTCACCGCCCTGCTCGGGCTGCTCCCCGCCGCCCAGGCCGCCCCGGCCGACCCCGAACCGACGGCCGGCCGGGCCGTGGGCGAGGACCCGTACCCGACCACCGAGGAGATCGACCGGGCCCGGGCCGAGGCCGAGGGCAAGGCCTCCTCGGCCGCCGCCCTGGAGGCCGCGCTCACCGCCGCCCGCACCGAGCTGGACCGGGCCGGGCGCACCGCCGAACAGGCCGTCGAGGCCTACAACGGCGCCCGGCTCGCCCTCACCCGGGCCCGCGCCGAGGAGGTCGCCGCCGCGCGGCGCGCCGCCGCCGCCGAGACCGAGCGGGCGGCCGCCGTCGAGGACGCGGCCCGGCTCGCGGCCGAGACGTACCGGCAGGGCGCGGGTGCCGAACTGTCGGCCCTCAACGCCCTGCTCGGCGCCCACGGCGCGCGCGACGCGGGCGACCGCGTCGCCGCGGTCGGCCAGGTCAGCGAGCGCACCCGGCAGATCCTGGACGCCGCCACCTCCACCGCGGCCGCGGCCCGCGGCGCCTCCGCCGCCGCCCGGGCCGCCACCGAGGCCGCCGGGAAGGCCGCCGCCGAGGTCGGCGCGGCCAAGGCCGGGGCGGAGCGGCGGCTGGCCGCCCAGCAGGACGAGGTGGCCGCCGCCGGGCTGCGCCGCGAGCAACTGCTGGCCGAGCTGGCCGCCGCCCGGAACACCACCGTCGAGCTGGAGCGCCGGCGCCGCGAGGCCCTGGAGGAGATCGGCGCCCGCGAGGCCGAGGCCGCCGCCCGTGCCGCCGCCGAGC
>NZ_JBSHAP010000153.1:0-21114 GCF_053611565.1 Kitasatospora sp. NPDC054795 | reverse complement strand
GGCGTTGTATGCCGCGGGCCCCCCGGGCCCCTGGCAGAGTTTTTGCACGCCCCCACAAAAATCCCCCGGGGGGGGGGGGCCCCCGGGGGTGCCCCCCGCCCCGAGGGGTGTGGAGGGGTGGATCAGCCCTCGATCGGCAACTCGCCGGCCCGGACTGCCGTGATGAAGGCGCCCCACGAGGAGTCGGGGAAGACGAGTGCCGGGCCCTGCGGGTCCTTGGAGTCACGCACCGGAACGAGGCCGGGGAATCCGGGCGCCACCTCGATGCAGTTGCCGCCGTTGTCGCCGCTGTAGCTGCTCTTCCGCCAAGCGGTCGCGGCGAGCTCGTTGCTCATCATCCTTGAAACCCTCCAGCGCTTCGGCAATCAACCGAAGCGAGTCGAACTCTGACAGACATTCGGCGCGGAGCTGATCATAGCGACGCTGGTGCTTGGCCACGACGTCGGAATCGTCGCTCAGGTGCCCCCGATCGAGGCTCTCCGAGTACACCGAGCGCCGCCCATCCGGCAGCTCCAGCAACACCATAGCCGCGTTGAAGACGACTCGACGGGCCGAGAACGGCGCCACCTGAAGGACGATATTCGGAAGCTGCGCCACTCGTAGCAGGTGTTCCATCTGGCTTCTCATCACATCCGGTCCACCCACGACCGTTCGGATCGCGCTCTCGTCGAGAATGACGAGCAGCAACGGCCCATCAGGTTCGAGAAAGCGACTCTGCCGACTGAGTCGGGCCCTGGTCAGCTCCTCGATCTCCTCCGGCTTGCCAGCCGCAATGCCACTGGCGAACAGCGCCTGCGCATACATTCTGCACTGCAACAGGCCGTACATCACGCTGTCCTGGTACGCACGCAGCCCGATGGCGATGGACTCCTGGTCCGCGTAGTCCTGGAACCAATCCGGATGCTCGATCGAGGCGTTCCAGTCAACTCGCCCGTACAGCCGCATGAGCAGGTCGCCGGTGTTCAGCAGTTGCCCGAGCTCCTCGACCTCCTCGACCGAGGGCTTCCGCCGCCCGCTCTCCGTCCGCGAGATCACCGTCCGGTCGAGGTGGAGCAGCTTGCCCAGCTCCTCCTGGGTGAGGCACGCCAACTCGCGCGCGTAGCGGACCTCTTCGCCGAACATGATCGCGGAGCTCGCCGTCGGTCCGCGCTTGATCTTCCGATGTGCCATCACTGCTCCCAGCTGTGCGTCACGTGCTCAACACGTGGTTCTGGGCGTCACCGTACTCCCGCGGGCCGATCATTGATACCGGAACGCAATCATCTGCATGCACAGCGTGAATGCGTGCGCTCTTGTCGCACTCCCCCTCCGCCCCCTCCGAGGTACCCCCATGCTCAAAACGCACCGTCGCCCCCGCATGTTCGTCGCGCGTCTCGACTCCCGTACCGAGTCCACGCCGCTGGCCCGTTACTTGCTCCGGGCCTACCTCTCCGCCCTCCCCTCCGGCGACCGGTACTCGGACACCGCCGAACTGCTCATCGGCGAGTTGTTCGCCAATGCCGTGCAGCACTCCGACGCCCCCGACGACTGCCATATCGAGATCCGCTTCACCGTCACCGGCTCCCGTCTGCGGCTGGAAGTCCACGACGCCGGCACCGACCACCCCACCCTCCACATCCCGACCCCCGACGACGAACACGGGCGCGGCCTGCTCCTCGTCGACGCACTCGCCGAACGCTGGGGCAGCGCCAACCGCCCCGGCGGCATCGGCAAGTACGTCTGGGCCCTCGTCGCGCCCGCCCCCGGCCCCACCATCTCGCTCGTCACCGCCTGAAAGACCGAACCCCCCATGCACCTCACCACCCTCGCCGGCCACGCCCTCTCCCGCGGCCGCACCCCCGCCGACACCTACGCCCTCCTCGCCCGCCGCACCCACAAACCGCTGCCCTCCGCCCGCGCCGTCTGCCTCGCCCTGACCATCCCCCTCGCCGAAACCGTCCGCCGCCTGGCCGACTGCCACGACGCCCTCCTCGCCAACCCCCGCACGGGCTCCGAGACCGACACCGGCGAACTCCTCGAAGCCCTCGGCGTCTTCGACGTCCCCGCCTCCCTCACCGACACCGAACTCGCCGTCGTCGACCACTTCCTCACCGCCATCGACGCCATGGGCGGCATCCGACCCGGTCACCAGCACGGCCTGAGCCGCTGGTTCACCACCGGCAACCTCACCGCGGCCTACCTCTCCCTCGCCGCCGCCCGACCCCTCCCCCGCACCGGCGATCCCGCCACCTACTGGACCACCCTCGTCACCGCCGGCGAACTCCTCACCACCACCCCCAACCCCGACACCCGCCTCAAGTACGCCCTCACCCACTGCCGCACCCAGGCGGCGAAGGGGCTTTCCGGGTAGTGCGATGATCATTCGCTGAGTACTGTGTGCCGTCGAACAGTTGGGCAGCTGTTCGACGGCTGCCCCCGTGCGACGCGCATGCCGCCGCACGGAGGTCAGAAAGTGAGCAGACAGATGCAACCGACGTTCGTCCTGGTCCACGGAGCCTTCGCGAACTCCTTCTCCTTCGCGCCGCTCCAAGCCGAACTCGGCCTTCTCGGGCACCGGTCCGTCGCCGTCGACCTCCCGGGGCACGGATTCGCCGCGACGTACCCGGCCGCCTACCAGGCGCCGCAGGACCTCGAAGGGCTCGCCACCGTGCCCGGCGCCATCAAGGGCGTCACCCTCACCGACAACGTCGCGCACCTCATCGGGATCCTGGAGCGGGCCAAGCGCAACGGGCCCGTCGTCCTGGTCTCCCACAGCCGCGGCGGCCTGACGGCCACTGTCGCGGCCAACCGGCGGCCCGACCTGATCGACCGCATCGTGTACGTCTCCTCCTGGGCCCCCGTCGACCTTCCCGTCGGCGCCTACTACGCCGAGCCCGAGATGGCCACGGCCGACGCCGCGGGGCTGGCGGCGGCGATCATCGGCAACCCCGCCGAACTCGGGCTGCTGCGCTGCAACTTCCGCACCGCCGACCCCGGCGTCCTCGCGGGCTTCAAGGCGGCCTTCCTCGCCGACGGCACGGACGACCAGTTCATGGCCTTCCTCAACACCTTCCAGCCCGACGAGAACCTCGACACCGGCACCCCCGACGACCGGGCGCAGGCCGACACCTGGGGGCGCGTCCCCAGGACGTTCGTCCGGCTGACCGAGGACGCCGGCATCCCGCTCGCCATGCAGGACCGGATGATCCGCGAGGGCGACGCCCTCACCCCGGACAACCCCTACGACGTCCGCACGCTGCCCGGCAGCCACCTCAAGTGGCTGGTCGACCCGGCACCGGCCGCCCAGGTCCTGGCCGAACTCGCCGCGCTCCTGCCCACCGAAGCCTGACCGTTCCGCAACGGCTCCCCCGCGGGGGCAGCCACGCCCCTCCGCCTTCGGCCCGTAGCCCCGCACAGGAAGTCGGCCCCGCCGACTTCCTGTGTTCCGGACGCCCGGCTCAGGCCTTCGTCCTGACCGGTCACACCGCGGCCCACCTCGCCCGCGACCGGCGCGCGCCACCTCGCAGCCACCCGGTCCGCTCCCTGGTGAAGACTGCCTCCATGCGAGTGAAGTGCACCCAGATCATCGATCCGCAGAGCGACGAGACGATCGCGGCTCACCCCGCGATACACGTGGGCGGTGTCTACCCGGTCCTGGAGATGATGACCGGACCCGACTACTGGATGATCCGCGTCCTGGACGACAGCGGGAACGACCCCGGCTCGTTCTGGGATCCGGCGATGTTCGAGACCGTCGACGCCCACCTGCCCTCCAGCTGGACCCTCGTCCTGGAGAACGGCCGCATGCGGCTGGCCCACGCCCTCTGGCAGCGCCCGAACTTCTGGAACGACTACTTCGACAACGACCCCCGGGCCCTGGCGGACTTCCGAGCGGCCAAGCACGAGCTGCTCGACGGCACCGATCGATGACCACCGATCGATGACCGCGAACGGTCTGTGCGCTCCCGGGCACACGGCGGTGCGCTGACGACCGACTCCGGTGGCACGACGGCTCCTAGGCTCACGCCGCGACAGGACCGACTCCCCCTCAATCCGGAGACACCGAGAAGACCGTGCTGAAACGAATCTGCTCCGCCGTGCTGACCCTGGCCATCTCCATGGGCCTGGTGACGGCCTTCAGTGGCACCGCGTCCGCCACCAACTACCAGGTGATCGACTGGAACATCTCGAACATCACCGCCGGCGGGAACACCCACCACCAGAACTACTGGAACCTGATCGACGCCATCCACCGGTACACCTACGGCGACGTGACCGGCGTCAACAGCGTCACCGAGACCACCACCGAACGCGGCCGGCTGGTCCAGGTGCGCGTCCTGGACACCAACAACGTCCACCTCGCCTCCGTCTACCTCTGGGCGAACGACCTCTACGTCGCGGGCTTCTACGCCCCGCAGACCAACACCCACTGGGCGTTCCAGGACCGAATCAACGAGTTCCAGACCGCGCTGGGCGTGACGGTGCCCGCGAACCGCCGGATCGCCAGCGGCAACTACGCCGACATCCCGGGCGGCAACGACCGGGGAAGCCTCGCGCCCAACCCCGGGAACATCTACAACGCCATGCGCACCCTCGGCCGCGCCACGGCGTACAACGACGCCACGGGGCGCGCGGTGCTCATGGCGACCCAGATCTTCTCCGAGGCGGCGCGCTTCGGCGTGGTCTTCGACGTCATCCGGGGCAACATCCAGGACCCCAACCGGAACCGGACGCTGAACTACTTCGACCCCGCGCGCGGCAACATCCTCGCCGCCAACGTGGAGAACCAGTGGGGATCCATCAGCCAGTTCATCCGCAACGCGCGCGCCAACCCGTCCGGCCAGAGCGTCAGCGTCATGGGCCACACCGTGACCACCATCGCGGCCGTGCTCTACTACATCGGCTTCATCGAGGCCAACGGCGGCATCATGCACGGCAAGCCCGGAACCTGAGCCCCGGGGGCGGCCCACCGGCACCGACCGGCGGGCCGCCCTACCGCCCGTCCGTCCCGTGATCGACCGGACGCGGGGAGCAGCAGTCCGACACCCCGCCACCGGGCGGCGCAGCGGCCACGGCGGTCAGGGCCCGGCGCAGGGCGGCCTCGTCCGGCAGGCCGGACATCGTGCCGTCCGCTCTCCAGTAGAGGCGGCACGACAGGCTCGGCACCGCTCCAGGCGGTGCCGAGCGGGTCGGTGCCGTCGACCAGGACCGTCGGCGAGCCGTACATGCCCAGCCGGGCAGCCTCGGCCTCGTCGGCCACCTCGACCAACTCCACCTCGGCTTCCCGTCCGTCCAGCGCAGTAGTCACCAGCTCCAGCGCGGGCCGCGCATTCGGGCAGTCCGCCACCGTCAGCACCCTGACCCGCGCGGCAGCGCCGTGCCCCCGGCGGCTACAGCGCGGCCCGGTAGGCCTCCAGCCGCTCGGCCAGCTCCTGCGGGTGGCCGAGCATGGGGAGGTGGTCGCCCGGCATCTCGTCCGGCCGGAAGCCGAGCCGCTCCTCGACGTGCCGCCGCAGGAACGCGGGCGGGAAGAACCGGTCGCCGGTGGCCAGCAGGTACCTGGTCGGCACCTGCGGCCAGGCATCCAGCGGCCACGGCGTCCCGAACGGGGTCGCGGACTGCCGCCGCTCGTGCTTCGCGAGGAGTTCCTCGGCCAGCGCGGCCGGAGTGTCGTGCAGGAACAGGGCGCGTTCGTCCTCCTCCGCGCCCTCTGCCACGCCCCTGCTGCGGTCGGATTCGCGGCGGGCCGCCCAGTAGCCGGTGTTCTCCCACCACGCGCCCGGCGTCTCCCCGGGCGCCGGCACCTGGGCGTGCAGCATGACCAGCAGGTCCACCGGCATCCGCGCGCAGACCAGCGGGCCGGTGAAGCCACCGAACGAGTGCGCGACGACCACGAGCTCGCCCGGCCGGTCCCCGATCGCCGCCACCGCCGCCACCGCCGCGTCCGCGTACTCGGTGAGCCCGGCCGCGTCGTCGTCGCACGGCAGGTCCGGCGCGACCACCTCGTGACCCCGCCCGCGCAACTCGGCCGCCAGCGGCCCCCAGTACCAGGCATCGGCCGCCGCGCCATGGATCAGAACGTACGTCGCCACGGATCACTCCCCGTCCGGAACGGATCACTTCTGGACCGCACCCGAGCCTACCGACCGGTCCGCCCCCGAACTGCCTCGCGGCACCCGCATACTCGTCCCAACGACTATTCGCAGGCCACTCGTTGGGGGAAGCCCTTGTTCCGCGACACCCGCCCGCGCAGCATCCGCATACCGACCCACCGCGAGACCGCCGAGGAGTGGGGCGAGCAGGTCGCCGCGCTCCGCGCCGCTCCGCCCGGGTGGTCCTTCCTGCTGGGGCGGCTCTCCTCCGACGGCTACCTCTGCCACCTCGACCTCAACTACCACCTGGACGGCGAACTCGTCGCCGTCGTCCAGACCTCGCGACCCGTTCCGGCCGGCCACCGGGTGGGCTCCCTCACCACCCCGCAGTCCCAACTCTCCACCTTCCTGGCGAATTCGGACCGCCTCGACCCGCGCACCCACCTCGCCCCGCTCGACGGCCCGCCCACCCCGGGCGAGGTCCTGCTCCACGGCGTCCGCGTCCCGGTCGAGGTCCACCACAGCCACGGCTGCCGCAGTGCCCTCCTCCCCCGGCTCCCCTCCCAGCAGGGCTGCGTGATCGTCACCGCCGCCACCGAGCACTGGGCCGCCGCCACCGACCTCGCCCTGCGACCCCCGGCGGCGTTCTGAGCGGGGCGGGGCGCCGGCCCCCGCGCGATTCACCCGGACGGGGCGGCGCGAGCGGAGCACGAAAATGACACACCGTCATGAATGCGCCGTTGCCGATGCGTTCAGGCCAACTACCGGCAGAACATCCCCGGCACGACGGTGCGGGTGGGGTTAGCCTGTGGCCATGGTTGCAAACTGCAAGGAAGAAGTAGCCATGGGCGACGCGGAGTTCGTCAGCGGCCCCGCCCTGATCCTCCGGTCCCTCGCCTCCGACCCCGACCGGCGGGCCGTCGTCACCGCCGACGGCGCCGGGATCACCGCCGGCGACCTCGCCACCGCCGCCTACCGCCTCGCCCACGAGCTGATCACCCGGGGCGCCGCCCTCGGCACCACCGTGACCCTGCTGACCGGCAACACCCCCGAGGCCCTCGTCGCCCGGTACGCGGCCGGCCTCGCGGGCGCCCGGGTGGTGAACCTGTACGACGGCATGAGCGAGCCGGTCCTGGCCGAGATCACGGCGAGCGTCGACACGACCCTCCTGCTCGTGGACGCCGAACGGTACGCCTCGGCCGCCCGCTTGCTCCCGCTGCTCGACGGGCCCACCGTCCTCACCCTGGGCCCGGGGCCGGCCGACCGCGCCCCCGGCGCCCTCGGCGAGGACGTCATCGCCGCCTCCGCCCACCGCCCCGCCGAACCGCCGGACGTCCGGATCGGCCCGGAGGACGACCTCGGCATCCGCCACACCGGCGGCACCACCGGCATCCCGAAGGGCATCCTCAGCCTGCACGGGCCCTACCGCCGCGTCTTCGACGCCCCGGTCGGCAGCGACCCGGTCGACGGCGCGCCCCGCCTCCTCGCCGCCACCCCGCTCGCCCACCTCGCCGGGATCATGTCCGACCTCACCCTCCAGCGCGGCGGCACGGTGGTCCTCCAGCGCTCCTTCGACCCCGGCGCGGTCCTGGCCGCCGTCGAACGCGAACGCATCACCGACCTCTGGGTGCTGCCGGCGCTGCTCCACCAACTGCTCGACCACCCGGCGATCGGCCGCACCGACCTGTCCAGCCTGCGGCAGATCATCTACGGCGGCAGCGCCGCCTCGCCGACCCGGATCCGCGAGGCGCTCAAGGTGTTCGGGCCCGTCCTGGTCGGCGTCTACGGGATGTCGGAGGCGCAGGTGATCTCCTACCTCACCCCGCAGGAGCACGACCGGATCGGCCCCGACAGCATCCAGGTCCCGGTCGGCCGGCCCGCCCCGGGCGTCGAGGTGGCGATCCGCTCCCTCGACGGCGCCGACCTGCCGACCGGCGAACAGGGCGAGGTCCACCTGCGCTCCGACGGCATCATGGCCGGGTACTGGAAGCGGCCCGACCTCACCGCCGCCGTGCTGCGGGACGGCTGGCTGAACACCGGCGACGTCGGCTACTTCGACGAGGACGGCTACCTCTACCTCTCCGACCGGGTCAAGGACCTGATCATCGTGGTCGGCGGGCACGTCTACCCGTCCGAGGTGGAGGACGTCCTCCTCACCCACCCGACCGTCGCCCGCTGCGCGGTCTTCGGCGTCCGCGACGACCAGGAGACGGAGCACGTCCACGTCGCCGTCGTCCCCGCCCCGGGGCAGCGGCCGCGGCTCGACGAACTCCGCGCCTTCGTCACCGGGCGCAAGGGCCGGATCTTCGCCCCCGAGGCGCTCCACCTCGTCGACGAGATCCCGCTGACACCTGTCGGCAAGCCGGACAAGAAGCGCCTGCGCGAAGCCGCCACGGCCTGAGGGCGGCGAATTCCAGGGGTGGCGGCGCCGCGGGCCGCCACCCCGCCGGCCCGCGCACGGCGCTCGCTGCCGCTACCCCTCCTCGCGGCCGCGGAAGGCCCGGCGGTACTCCCGCGGGGCGACGCCCACCCGGTCCGTGAAGACCGGCCGCAGGGAGACCGCCGAGGCGAAGCCGCAGCGGGTGGCGACGGTGTCGACGGGCAGGTCGGTCTCCTCCAGGAGCCGCTGGGCGGTCAGGACGCGCTGGTCGAGGAGCCAGCGCATCGGGGTGGTACCGGTGGTGGCGGTGAAGCGGCGGGCGAAGGTGCGGTCGGACATCAGGGCGGCGGCGGCCATCCGGCGCACCGTCCAGGGAGCGTCGAGGGAGGCCCCGACCTCGGCCCGCAGCCGGGCCAGCGGATCGTCACCGGCAGCGGCGGCCGGGACCGGGGAGGGGATGAACTGGGCCTGGCCGCCCGCCCGGAAGGGCGCGGTGACCATGGCGCGGGCGATGGCGGCGGCGGCCTGCTGGCCGTGGGCGGTGCGGACCAGGTGGAGGCAGAGGTCGATGCCCGCCGCGACGCCCGCCGAGGTCCACAGGCCGTCGCCGCCGGTGAAAAGCACCTCGGGCCGGACCGTCACCGCCGGGAAGCGGCGGGCGAGTTCGGGGGCGAGCGCCCAGTGGGTGGTGGCCTCCCGGCCGTCCAGCAGGCCGGCCTCGGCGAGGACGAAGGCGCCCGCGCAGAGCGAGGCGACCGGGACGCCGGCGGCGGCCACCGCCCGCAGGGCGTCCAGAATCTCGGGGCCGCGCCGGGCGGCCGGGTCCTCGACGCCCGGCACCACCACCAGGTCGCAGGCGGCCAGCGCCGCCGGCCCGTGGTCGGGGACCCGCTCCAGCCCGCCGCCCAGCCGCACCCGGGCGCCCTCCGGCCCGCAGACCCGCAGGTCGAAGGCGGGCAGGCCGGGCCGGGAGGTCCGGTTCGCCCACACCTCGCCGATCACCGCGTAGTCGAAGGCCCGGACACCGTCGAAGATCAGACAACCCACCGTTCGCATGGCAGAAACCTATCGATGGGTGGCCCCGCTGCCCATCACGCCCGCCCGGCGATCCCGACCACCATGGACGGCATGACGAACACCGACGCCTTCGACGCCCCCCTCACCCTCGACCAGGACGCCGTCCTGCTGCTCATCGACGTCCAGAAGGGCTTCGAGGACACCGCCTTCTGGGGCCCCCGCGACAACCCGCGGGCCGAGCAGCGGATGGCCGAGCTGATCGCCGCCTGGCAGGCCACCGGCCGCCCGATCGTCACCGTGCAGCACACCTCCCCGGCCGGCCCGCTGGCCGAGGGCACCCCGGGGCACGGGCTGAAGGACTTCGTCGCCGACGTCACCCCCGCCCTGCACATCACCAAGACGGTCAACAGCGCCTTCTACGGCACTCCCGACCTGCACGCCTGGCTCCAGGAGCGCGGCGCCCGGCAGGTGGTGGTCACCGGGATCATCACCAACGTGTGCAACGAGACCACCGCCCGGATGGCCGGCAACCTCGGCTACGACGCGGTCTTCCCCGTCGACGCCATGCACTCCTTCGACATGACCGGCCCCGACGGCAGCACCGTCCCCGCCGCCGACCTCGCCCGCGCCACGGCCACCACCCTGCACGCGATGCGCTTCGCCAAGGTCGTGACGACGGAGCAGGTGCTCCGGGCGGCCAAGGCCTGAACAGCGGCTCGACCCCACGGACCGCCACGGACACTCCTCAGCCCGCCAGCCGCTCCGCCAGGTACTCCTCCCAGGTCCGCCGCCCGTGCTCGGCCCCCGCCGGGGCCAGGTTCTCCCCCGCCCGGTACGCCCGCCCGACCCTGCCCGGCACCCACAGCGGCAGGTGCCGGCGGCTGCGGCCGCGCGCCGCGAGGTAGCCGCGGGTCAGCTCGCCCATCTCGTACACCGTGGGGCCGGCCAGGTCGGGCACCGGCCCGGCCGGCCCGGCCAGCGCCGGCTCCACCAGCCGGGCGGCGACCTCCCGCACGTCCACCGGCTGCCAGCGCACCCCGCCGGGGGCCGGGACGAGCGGCAGCCGGGCCATCTTCTCCGCCACCGTGAACGCCAGGTCGTGGAACTGCGCGGCCCGCAGGATCGTGTACGGCAGGCCCGAGTCGGCCACCGCCCGCTCGGCGGCGTGCTTGGCCCGGAAGTAGCCGAGCGGCAGCCGGTCCGCGCCGATCACCGAGATGTACACCAGGTGCCGCACCCCGGCCCGCCGCGCGGCGGCGACCAGCAGCCGGGTGGCGACGTCGTCGCCCTTGGGGCCGCCGGCCAGGTGCAGCACGGTGTCCACCCCGGCCAGCGCCGCGTCCAGCTGCCGGGCCGCCGTCGCCGGGTCGCCGAGCAGGTCGCCGCGCACGTACGCCACGCCGTCGGCGTCCGGACGGTCCTGCCGGCTGAGCACGCGCACCGGCGGCCCGGCCGCGCGCAGCAGCGGGACCACCTGCCGGCCCAGGGTTCCGGTCCCGCCGGTGACCAGCACGGTGTGCTTCGTCATGATCGTCTCCGTTTCGTCCCGGGCCGGGAGTTGATCTCCCCGCCGCGGCCGTTGTTGGGTGGCTCCTGCTGCCCTGACCCCCGGCGACGAAGGAATGTGACACGTGGACGAGAAGGTGGACCAAAGCTCTGCCCGGGCCGCGCTCTTCGAGGAGCAGCGCCCGCGCCTGCGCGCCGTCGCGTACCGGATGCTCGGCTCGATCAGCGAGGCCGAGGACGCCCTCCAGGAGGCCTGGCTCCGCTACGACCGCACCGACACCGCCGACGTGGCCAACCTCGGCGGCTGGCTCACCACGGTGGTCTCGCGGGTCTGCCTGAACCTGCTGCGCACCCGCGCCCAGCGCCGCGAGGAGCCGCTGGAACCCGCCGGGCCGGGCGGCGAGCCGGGCCCGCCGCGCATCCCGGACCCGCTGCTGCGGCGCGAGGGCGTCGTGGACCCGGAGCAGGAGGTGATGCTCGCGGACTCGGTCGGGCTGGCGCTGATGGTGGTGATGGAGTCGCTGTCACCGGCCGAGCGGGTCGCCTTCGTGCTGCACGACCTCTTCGCGGTGCCGTTCGAGGAGATCGCCCCGCTGATCGAGAGGACCGCCGCCGCCACCCGCCAGCTGGCCAGCCGGGCCCGGCGCAAGGTGCAGGGGCAGGCGCCCGCGCCCGACCCGGACCTCGGCCGGCAGCGGCGGGCCGTGGACGCCTTCTTCGCCGCCGCCCGCAACGGCGACCTGGACGCGCTCGTCGCCGTGCTCGACCCGGACGTGGTGCTGCGCTCGGACGGCGGCACGGCGATGGCCCGGCACACGGTGGTGCTCTCGGGCGCCGGCACGGTGGCCGGCCAGGCCGTCCTGTGGGGCACGCTGTCGCCGTTCGCCCGCCCGGCGCTCGTCAACGGCGCCGCCGGCGCGGTGGTCGTCGGCGACAACGGCCGGGCGCTGTCGGTCATGGCCTTCACCGTGGTGGACGGCGCGATCGTCGCGATCGACGTGCTCACCGACCCGGAGCGGCTGGCGGCCCTGGACCTCACGGACTTCCGGGAGCAGTGACGCCCGGGCGCACGGAACGGGGTGGGAGGGCCGTCGCCCTCCCACCCCGTTCCACAGCCCTGCGCCCCCCTTGAACAGGCGCCCCCTTGAACAGGCGCCCCCTTGAACAGGCGTCACCAGCCCTGGGCGACCACCCAGTCGGCCAGCTTCCGGGCGCAGTCGTCCACCGCCTCCTTCCAGCTGTGCTCCGCACCGTCCCCGGCCTCGTCGCTGACGTGCTTGACCAGCCGCACCGGCAGCCCGGCCCGGTGGGCGACGGTGGCGACGGCGTAGCCCTCCATGTCCACCAGGTCGGCGTGCTCGGCGAGCCGGTCGCGGGCGGCCACGTCGGAGACGAAGAGGTCCCCGGTGGCCAGCACCGGGCCGTCTCCCTTGCCGATCACCAGCGGGGCGCCGTACTCACGCCCGGTGAGCGCGTGCAGGGCGGCGGTGTCGAGGTCGTGCTGGATCACCTGGACCACGTGGTGGGTGCCCTCCCAGCCGGGGCGCAGCGCACCGGCCGTGCCGAGGTTGATCACCTCGGACGGCTTCTCGCCCTGCGCGAGGACGGTGGCCAGTGCGACGGCGGCGTTGACCTTCCCGATCCCGGTGAGCAGCACGGGCAGGCGGTCGTCCAGGTGGGCGGCCTCCTCACGCACGGCGACGACGAGCAGCGGGCGGTCGGGCGAGATCGTTCCAAGCAGGCGCATACCTCCATCGTACGGAGCGAGGGGTCGCCGCACCCGGGATTGCGCGCCCTCAACCGGACCCCCGCGCTCCGCCCGACCGTGGGAACCGCGTAGGGTGCGGCCCGCGTCGGACGGTTCGCCACCTCTCGGGACGACCGGTGGGAGCGGCCCGGGCCGTACGGGCCGGACCGACGGCACGGGCGCACGAACGGTACCGGCCGCACCAGTGGTACCGGCCGTCCCGCGAACGTGCACGACATGCTCAAGATCGGCGCAAGTCAGGTGTGGCCGGGGGGAGTCACGGCCATACTGCTGCCATCGGTCGGGCCCCGGGGACGGGCCCGGCCCCAGGGGAGGATGAGGCGGGTGGCAACACCAGTAGGCAGCGGCGCGTCCGGCGCCGCGTTCCCGGCACGGCCGAACCAGCTGCCGGGGGCGCCGGGCGCCGTGGTGGCGACGGCCGCACCGGGGGCACCGGCCGTCCCCGGATCGGCCCCGCTCGCGAAGTCCGGCGGGGCGCCCCCGGCACCCAGACCCGGCGGGGCGCCCGCGAAGCGCCCTCCGGCGGCCGTCGCCACCGGCGCGCGCGCCCGGCTCGCGCAGGCCACCCGCACACCCCCCGGCCGGCTGCGGCTGGCCGGCGTGGTGCTCGCGGTGCTCACCGTGGCCTTCGGCGGGCTCACCGCCTGGCAACTGGAGACCAGGGCCCAGGCCGCCGACCGGGTGGTCTCGTACAGCCAGCCGCTCAGCCGGGACGCCGCCGAGATCCACCGCAACCTGGCCGACGCCGCCACCACCGCGGCCAGCGGCTTCCTGCTGGCCGGCGCCGAGCCCGACGAGGTCCGCAACCGCTACGAGCAGGACATCGCCACCGCCGCCAAGCTGATCGCCCAGGCCGCCGCCCGGACCACCGCGACCTCGCCGGCGCAGGGCTCGCTCGCCCGGCTGAACCAGCAACTCCCGGTGTACGCCGGCCTGGTGGAGACCGCGCGGGCCGACAACCGACAGGGCATACCGCTCGGCGGCGCCTACCTGCGGTACGCCTCCGAGCAGATGCAGACCGTCCTGCTGCCGACCGCCGCCGAACTGGCCGCCGTCGAGAACCGGGAGCTGTCCGACGACTACGCCGAGGCCAGAGCGGTGCCGTGGGCGGCGTACGGCCTGGCGCTGGTCGCCCTGGCCGCGCTGGCCTGGGTGCAGCTGACGCTGTTCCGCCGCACCAACCGGGTGTTCAACATCGGGCTGCTGGGCGCCACCGCCGCCGTCCTGTCCGGCGCCCTGTGGCTCACCGTCACCGGGCTGACCACCAGCTCGGCGCTCCAGCGGAGCAACCGCGAGGGCGCGGCCCCGCTGCGGGCGCTCAACACCGCCCGGGTGGACGTACTGACCGCCCGGCTGGCGGAGAACCTGCACTTCGTCGCCCGCGGCTCGACCGCCAAGTACGCCGACCAGTGGACGAAGGCCACCGAACACCTGGCCGGGGCCAAGGACCTCCCGCCGGACCGGTCCAACGGCTCCCTGCCGCAGGCCGTCCGGCTGGCGCCGTCGGCCGCCGTGCCGAGCGTCGTGGACGCCTCGAAGCAGTTCGACGAGTGGCGCCGGCGGCACGACGCCGCCCGGACCCAGGAGGTCGACAACGCCGACTACCAGGGCGCCCTGGAGGCCACCGTGACGGCCAAGGGCGACGCGGCCACCGCCGACGCCGCCTTCAACGCCACCGACAAGGCGCTCGCCCGGGCCGCCGACATCGAGCAGGACCGCTTCGACAAGGCCGCCGGGGGCACCGGCGGAGACCTGCGCGCCGCCGCCGTCGCCGCCGCGCTGCTCGGCCTGGTGGCCGCGACCGCCGCGCTGCGGGGCCTGGGCCGGCGACTGGCCGAGTACCGGTGACGGGCAGAGGGGGAGACGCGATGCGCACCAGAGGATCCAGCGGATCGAGGAGAAGGACCAGGACCGCCGCCGCGCTCGCGCTGCTGGCGGCCTGCACGGCCGTGCTCACCGGGGGCGGCCCGGTCGGCGCCGCGCCGGCGGCCGCGACCGCCGCGCCGCTGGCCGTGCACCAGGACCAGCAGGACCAGGCCGACGGCTGCGACGTCTACAAGAGCGTGCCGCCGAGCACCGACGACGGCCCGGCCGTGAAGGCCGTCAAGGCCCGGCGCAGCCTGGTGATCGGCGTGGACCAGAACAGCTACCGCTGGGGCGCCCGCAACCCGAACACCGGCCAGATCGAGGGCTTCGACATCGACCTCGCCCGGGCGATCGGCGCGGCCGTCATGGGCGACCCGGACAAGGTGGTGCTCAAGCCGGTGGCCACGGCCGACCGGATCGACGCCATCAAGAAGGGCCGGGTCGACCTCATCGTCCGCACCATGACGATCAACTGCAAGCGGATGGAGGACGTCGCCTTCTCCAAGCCGTACTTCAACATCAGCCAGCGCGTCCTGGTGCCGAAGTCGTCGCCGGCGAAGAACATCGACGACGCGATCAAGGACAAGGCGGTCTGCGCCGCCGACGGCTCCACCGCCCTGACCGTGGTCAAGGAGAGGAAGACCGCCCGGCAGGTCGTCACGGTGGAGAACCAGCTGGACTGCCTGGTCCTGATGCAGCTCGGCAAGGTCGACGCCACCATGACCGACAACGGCCTGGCGGCCGGCCAGGCCGCGCAGGACCAGACCGTGCGGATCGTGGACGGCGAGGCCCAGCCGGAGGTGATCGGCGTCGCCATGCTGAAGGACAGCACCGACCTGACCGCCCGGGTCAACCAGGTCCTGGCCGACTACTACGCGCGCGGCGACTGGACCCGTTCGTACGAACACTGGCTCAAGCCGTACATGCTCAACGAGGCCGAGCACTACTGGCCCGCACCGCACTGATCCGGCGTCGGGGCAGGTCCGGGGCGGGCGTGCGGGACGGCGCGGGACGGCGCGCGGGACGGCGCGGGGGAGGTGGCGCACGATCCGTCAGCGGGGCGTTGACGGCACGTTGACGCCCCGCGCCCGCTCCGCCCGAACGGCCACCGGCTAGGGTTCGGGACGATCACCACGGGGAGACCGGTGGTGGACACGGGGGTTGTCGTGGGACCGCACGTCCGGTACGTCGAGCACGTCAGGTACGTCGGGATCGCACGCGAGGAAGGAAGGACACCGCGGTGGCGGCATCGGCTGGCCCGGTACTGAGCCGGGAGGAGGTCGACCGCGCGCTCGCCCGCCTCGGCGCGGAGCGGGACGCGGTCGAATCGGCGCTGCTCGCCCTCCAGGACCACCCGGGCCTGCGGCTGCTGGACGGCGCCGAGCTGTCCGGGCGCACCCTGGAGCGCTGGTCGGTCGCCGGCAAGGGACTGCCGCTGCTCTGGGCGCTGTTCGACCGCTACTCCGAGGCACTGGCCTCGGCCCGGGCCGTCCGGGCCCGCAAGGCCAAGCCCGGCACGCCCGAACTCGCCGAGCTGAGCGAACTGCTGACCGGCGACGCGGTGACCGTCCCGGGCGGGGTGGTGCCGGACGGCCCGCAGGTGCTCGGCGCGCCCGCCAAGCTGGTCGAACGGATCAGCCTGGACGCGCTGATGACCCGGATGAACTCCTGGTACGCCACCGTGCTGGAGGTGGTCAGCGCCGCCGACGCGGTCTGGTCGGCGCTGCCGGCCCGGATCGACCTGCTGCTGGCCGAGCTCCAGCGGGTGCGCACCCTGGCCGCCTCGCTCGGCGTGCGCACGGGCGCCCACCCGCTGGGCGACGACCTGGCCGGCCTCGAGAAGGACCTCACCGAGCTGCGCACCGAGGTGCGCGGGGACCCGCTGGCACTGTGGCGCCCGGCCCGGGTGCCCGCCCAGCGCGGCACGGTCCCGGAGGGCTCGGCCTTCGCCGGCCCGGCCGGGGTGGTGGACACCGAGCGGTTCGACCGGGCCGGGCGGGCGCTGGACGGCGTCCGGCTGGAGCTGGAGGACCTGCTGCGGCTGCGCGACGAGGCCGAGGACCGCCTCCAGGGCGTCGGCGACCTGCTCCAGCGGGCCGACGCCACCCTGGCCGAGGCCCGCCGGGCGCGCGGCGAGGTGCTGGCGAAGATAGCGTCCAGCGACGTCCCGGCGGTGCCCGGACCGGCCTCGGCGCTGCGCGAGCGGATCGTCGCGGCGCTGGACCTGCGCCAGGCCGGGCAGTGGGGCCGGCTGGCGCCGCTGCTGGACACGCTGGAGGACGCCGCCGCCAAGGAGCTGACCCGGGCCCGGCAGTCGCTCACCGAGGTGACCCAGCCGCTGGCCGTCCGGGCCGAGCTGCGCGGCCGGCTGGACGCCTACAAGGCGATGGCGGCCCGGCTGCGGGTCTCCGAGGACCCGGAAGTGATCGAGCGGTACGAGAAGGCGCGCTGGCTGCTGTGGAGCGCGCCCTGCGACCTGCGGGCGGCGGCCGCCGCGGTGGCCCGGTTCCAGCAGTCGCTGCGGCCGGCCCACACCGAGGCCGGAACCGGGCAGGCTCAGGAGGCGGCCGGCCGGCCGCCGGCCGACGGAGAGGTTCAGGGGGGCTGAGGTTGATGGGCGGGACGTGCGAACGGCCGGAGTGCTCCGGCAGCGGCAGGATCGACGCCGACGGCTACTGCGACGAGTGCGGACTGGCCCCGGCGGCCAGGACCACCGCCACGCCCGGGGGGGCGACGACGGGGACCGCGGGGACGGGAGCACCGACGACGGGAGCACCGGGAACCGGGGCCCCGGCGTCCGCCGGCCCCGGCTCGCCCTGCCCGCGCGACTGCTCCGGCACCATCGACCCGGACGGCTACTGCGACGAGTGCGGCCTGACCCCGCCCGGCGGCGACACCGGCGTCACCCAGCCGTACGTCCCCTCCGCCCGGGTCTCCCCCGGCTCCGGCCCCACCGGCTCCGGCCATGCCCGTTCGATGTCGGCCCGCACCGGCTCGGCCCGTACGATGTCCGGCCGCTCCCGCTCGCACCGCTCCACCCGCACCGGCAGCGGCCGCTCGCTCTCGGTCCGCTCCACCCGGGGCGGCGGCACCGCGGGCACCCGCAGCCGGCTGGGCGCCGGCCTGGTCACCGTGCCGACCGTCGAGGCGGCCGACCCGTCCCGGGCCGTGCTGGCCAACCCCGAGGTGCCCGAGCGCAAGCGGTTCTGCTCCAAGTGCGAGGCCCCGGTGGGCCGGGAGAAGAACGGCAGCCCGGGACGCCCGGACGGCTTCTGCACCAAGTGCGGCACGCCGTACTCGTTCACGCCCAAGCTGCGCCGCGGCGACCTGGTCGGCGGGCAGTACGAGGTGGTGGGCTGCCTGGCGCACGGCGGGCTCGGCTGGATCTACCTGGCGGTGGACCGGCGGGTCAACGACAAGTGGGTGGTGCTCAAGGGCCTGCTGGACACCGGCGACGAGGACGCGCTCGCGGTGGCCGTCGCCGAACGGCGCTTCCTGGCCGAGGTGGACCACCCGAACATCGTCCGGATCATCAACTTCGCCGAGCACCCGGACCTGCGCACCGGCGCCACCGACGGCTACATCGTGATGGAGTACGTCGGCGGGAAGTCGCTCAAGGACATCGCCAACGAGCGCCGCACCGCGGACGGCCGGCGCGAGCCGCTGCCGGTCGAGCAGGCGATCGCCTACGCGCTGGAGGCGCTGCCGGCCCTGGGGTACCTGCACGGCCGGGGCCTGGTGTACTGCGACTTCAAGA
The DNA here is from genome assembly GCF_053611565.1 of Kitasatospora sp. NPDC054795. Lineage (NCBI taxonomy): Bacteria > Bacillati > Actinomycetota > Actinomycetes > Kitasatosporales > Streptomycetaceae > Kitasatospora > Kitasatospora sp. NPDC054795. Next base: position 2,749 of record NZ_JBSHAP010000153.1, on the reverse strand, counting down.
TCGACAACGTGATCCAGAGCGGCGACACGCTCAAGATCATAGACATGGGCGCGGTCCGCCGGCTCGACGACGACGGCCCGATCTACGGCACCATCGGCTACCAGGCCCCGGAGATCGCCACCGACGGCCCCTCCGTCGCCTCCGACCTGTACACCGTGGCCCGCACCCTCGCGGTGCTCACCTTCGACTTCCAGGGCTACAGCGGCACCTACCGCGACTCGCTGCCCGGCCCCGAGCAGGTCGAGGCCTTCGCCCGGTACGAGTCCTACTACCGCTTCCTGGTCCGCGCCACCGACCCGGACCCGGCCCGCCGCTTCGCCTCCGCCGAGGAGATGGCCGACCAGCTCACCGGCGTGCTGCGGGAGATCATGGCCCTCCAGGACGACCGGCCCCGGCCCGCGCCGTCCACCCTGTTCGGCCCCGAACTGCGCGTCGTCGACACCGAGCTGGTGCTGCCCACCGAACAGGCCGGACAGCTCCGGGTGGCCCCCCTGGACCCGGCCGCCGCCGCCCTCGCGCTGCCCGTCCCCCGGGTCGACCCCGGCGACCCCAACGCCGGCTTCCTGGCCGTCCTGGTCACCCCCGACCCCGAGGAGACGCTCGCCGCGCTGGCCGCCGCGCCCACCGTCTCGGTCGAGAGCCGGCTGCGCGAACTGCGCACCCTGCTCGAACTCGGCCGCCACCCGGACGCCGTGCGCCGCCTCGCCGAACTGGAACAGGACCAGCCGGACGACTGGCGGGTGGTCTGGTACCGCGGCCTGACCGCGCTGGTCGAGGGCGGCCCCGCCGACCTGCGGGCCGCCGCGGAGGCCTTCGACGCGGTCTACGACGCCTTCCCCGGCGAGGCCGCCCCCAAGCTGGCCCTCGCCATCTGCGCCGAACTGCTCGCCGACGGCGGCGACGCGGCCGAGTTCTACCGACTGGTGTGGGCCACCGACCACGCCTACCTGAGCGCCGCCTTCGGGCTGGCCCGGGTCCGGCTGGCCGAGGAGGACCGGACCGGCGCGGTCCGCGTCCTGGAGACCGTCCCGGCCACCTCCAACCAGTACACGGCCGCCCGGATCGCCGCCGTCCGGGCCCGGCTGCGCGAGCGCCCGGCCACCGACGACCTGGCCGTCGACCTCGGCGCGAGCTCCACGCAGCTGACCGCGCTGCGGCTGGACTCCCGCCGCCGCGAGGAGCTCGCGGTCGAGGTGCTCGACGCGGCCCTCGGCTGGGTCGGCGCCGAGGCGGCCGCCGGCCGGCGCGCCACCGACCTGGTGGTACTGGGACGTCCCGCACAGGAGCGGGAACTGCGCTTCGCCCTGGAACAGTCCTACCGGGTACTCGCCCGGTTGGCCGACCGGGCCGAGATCAGGATCGAGATGGTGGAACGGGCCAACCGTGCCCGTCCCAGGACGTGGGTGTAGCAGATGCCGCAGCAGACCGAGTGCCCGAGCTGTTCGGAGCCGATGGACCAGGAGGACGCCTTCTGCGGCTCCTGCGGGACCGGCCGGAACGGCCGGGCGGCCCCCGGCTCGATGCCGGCGAGCTGGGCCGCCGCGCGCGGCGAGGCCGTACCGTCGCCGCGCGGGCCGGTCTGCGTGCACTGCGGGCAGCCGCAGGTCGCCCCGGACGGCTACTGCGAGGGCTGCGGCGGCGCCCAGCCGCGCCCGCGCGACCACATGGAGAAGTCGCTCGGGGGCGTCGCCGGGGTCAGCGACCGTGGTGTGCGCCACCACCGCAACGAGGACTCCTTCACCGTCGCCGCGACCTCACTGCCCGGCGGCGAGCCGGTCGTGGTCGCCGTGGTGTGCGACGGCGTCTCCTCCTCCGACCGCCCGGACGAGGCCTCGGAGACGGCCGTGGACGCCGCCTCCGAGTCGCTGCTGACCGCCCTGGAGGCCGGCCGGGACCCGAACCGGGCGATGCACCAGGCCATCGCCGACGCCGCCAAGGCCGTCGCCGACCTCGCCACCGACGGCGCTGGCCCCACCCGCCCCGACCTCAACGCGCCCGCCTGCACCTACGTCAGCGCCATAGCCGCGGGCGGACGGGTCACCATCGGGTGGGTCGGCGACACCCGGGCGTACTGGATCCCGGACGACCGCGCCGCCGCCGAGCCCTTCCGGCTCACCCAGGACGACTCCTGGGCGGCCCGGATGGTCGAGGCCGGGCTGATGAGCGAGGCCGAGGCCTACTCCGACCCCCGCGCGCACGCGATCACCGGCTGGCTCGGCGCCGACGCCGAGGAGGTCGTGCCGCACACCCTCGACTTCACCCCGCACGTCCCCGGGGTGGTGCTGATCTGCACCGACGGGCTGTGGAACTACGCCGAGGCGGCCACCGACCTGGCGTACTACGTGCGCCCGGACGCCCGCACCGAGCCGCTCGCCACCGCACAGACCCTGGTGAAGTTCGCGGTCGCGGCCGGCGGCCACGACAACATCACCGTCGCCGTACTGCCGATCGACCCGCCGGCCGCCGCCGTCGAGGAGGCCGAGCAGAGCCCCACCGCGCTGGACCTGCCGGTGATCGCTCCGCGGCCGGCCGGCCGACCGGCCGCGGAGGAGGACGAGGACCACGATCCGACCCTGCCGGACCTCCCGGTGATCGGCTCCCCCGCCGCCCCGCTGCCCCCGGTCCCGCCGGCGCCGCCGGAGGTGCCTCCGGCGCCGGCCGTCCCGCCGCTCGTCCCCGCCGCTCCGGCACCGCCCGTCGCCCCGCCTGTTGCCCCGCCCGTCCCGCCGCAGCCGCCGCACCCGCCCAC
>NZ_JBSHAP010000152.1:0-21137 GCF_053611565.1 Kitasatospora sp. NPDC054795 | reverse complement strand
TCATCAACCACCGCCGGCGCCGTCGCGGGCGTCCGTTCCCGTCGGGAGGGGTGTCGGCCGGCGGACCGTCCTGTGCGGAGCCGTTCGCCGGGGGAGTGCCGGTCGGGGGGTGCGCGGTGTCGTCCTCGGCCATGGCAGCGATCCCTACCCGCCGGGCCCGCGCCGGGGGTTAGCCGAGGCGCAGTGTCACCCGTTCGGATTCCGTCCGCTTCTCCCACTGCCCGGCGTCCAGCGCCTGCGAATTGCGGCACAGCACCACCGAGGCACCGGCCGCCAGCGGCGCCAGCAGACCGGCCTCCAGACCGGCCCAGTCGTCGTACGCGAGAGTGGACAGGACGCGGTCACCGGGCTTCAGGCCGAGCCGCGCCGCGCCCTCCCGGGCCAGCGCCACGGTCTGCTCGCCCGTCAGCTTCAGCGGCAGCCCGTCCACCGCCGTCTCCAGCGCCTGCCCGTCCGGGGCGACGGGGGAGTACGGTGCGAAGCGGTCGCCCTGGCCGGGCACCTCGGCGGCGTAGTCCAGGAACCCTTCCGGACGCTGCGGGAAGCGGCCGCCGAGCGGGCGCAGGGCGAGCGCGACCCGCTCCCCCTCGCAGGCCTGGGCGGCTTCCAGCCCGTCCGGGCCGCTGACCACCAGGTCGGCGGCGGCCGGGTCGCCGCCCGGGACCGCCGCCACCCCGACCGACCAGCAGGCCAGCAGCCAGACGGCGCTCTGCCAGTGGGCGGGCAGCAGCAGCGCCGCCCGGTCGCCGGGGCCGGCGTTCAGCTCGTCCTGGAGGAGGTTGGCGGTCTTGGCGACCCAGTTGTCGAAGGTGCGGGCGGAGAGCTCCACCCGTTCGCCGGTGGCGTCGTCGTAGAACGTGACCAGCGGGGCCGCGGGATCGACCGAAGGGGTGCCGCCGCGCAGGAATGCGTGCAGCAGCTCGACGGGGGTGCGGGCATCGGCAGCGAAAGGCGCAGTCATGGTGCGCCCCAGCCTACGGCCTTCGGGTGGGAGGCCGGGAGGGGCGGCCGAACGGGCGCGGAGCGGCGTGGCGGGCGGTCCGGTTTGCGGTGACGATCCGGTTTATGCGCCTCTCACTCCCGGCCGCCCTGCTCGCCGGATGCACCGCCGCCCTCCTGCTCCAACCCGCCGCCACCGCGACCCCCTCGCCGAAGCCGCAGCGCCGCGAGTTCGCCGGCGGCGGCTCGACCACCACCCTCCCGCTGCCCGCCGGGACCGGCCTCGCCGCACGCGGCACCCGACCGTTCGAACTCCTCGGCCTGGGCTGGGACGGCCCGGCGGACGCCCTCGCCGGGGCGGTGGTCCGGGTCCGCACCCGGGACGCGGCCACCGGCCGGTGGAGCGCCTGGCACCGCCTGGAGGCCGGTCCCGGAGACAGCCCCGACGACCCGGCGCACGGCGCCACCGCTCCGCTCTGGACCGGCCGCAGCGACGGCGTCGCGGTCGAGGTCCGGCCCGGGCCCGCCGGAGTACCGGCCGGGCTGCGGCTCGACCTGGTCGACCCGGGGAACGGGGCCGCTCCGGCGCGCGTAGGGACCCTGCCCGCGGAGCCGCCGACCGGGCCGCCGACGGCCTCGCCGACGGACCCGACAACCGGGCCGCCCGTGAATCCGCCGACGGCCTCGCCGACGGACCCGACAACCGGGCCGCCCGTGAATCCGCCGACGGCCTCGCCGACGGACCCGCCCGTGAATCCGCCGACGGCCTCGCCGACGGACCCGACAACCGGGCCGCCCGTGAATCCGCCGACGGCCTCGCCGACAGATCCGCCGACCGGGTCTCCCGCGAATCCGTCGACGGACCCGACAACAGGGTCGCCGACGGAGCCGCCCGCTGACCCGCCGACCGTGCCGTCCACCGAGCCGGGGCCGTCCACCGAGCCGACGCCCAAGGGCCAGGCTCCGCGCCCGGCGATCGTCACCCGGGCCGGCTGGGGGGCCGACGAGTCACTGCGCGAGCGGGACTTCGTGTACACCGGCCCGGTCCGCGAGGTCTTCGTCCACCACACCGACACCGCCACGGACTACGCCTGCGCCGACGCCCCCCGGGTGATCCGGGCGATGTACCAGTACCACGTGAAGACCAACGGCTGGCGGGACATCGGCTACAACTTCCTGGTCGACCGCTGCGGCACCGTCTACGAGGGCCGGGCGGGCGGCGTCGAGCGGCCCGTCCAGGGCGCCCACACCCTCGGCTTCAACGCCGACTCCTCCGGTATCGCCGCGATCGGCACCTACAGTGACGGGCAGCCGCCCCAGCCGCTCGTCGACGGCCTCGCCGCGCTCGCCGCCTGGAAGCTCGGCCTCGGAGCCCAACCGGCCGACGGCCGCACCAAGCTCACCTCCTCCTCGGGCGCCAGCCGCTACCCCAGGGGCAGCGTCGTCGAGTTCGACGCCGTCTCCGGACACCGTGACGCCGTCGCCACCGAGTGTCCGGGCAACGCCCTCTACGCGCTCCTCCCCGCCCTGCGCACCGCGGCCGCCCTCCTCCAGACCCGCTGACCCCTCCCCACCCCACCCTCCCCGTGTCCCGACCGGGCACGGGAAAGGGGCGGATCCCCGCCGCCCCGCTCGCCGCCCCCGCGGGTCCGTCCGACCCCGCGCGTATCGTTCATGTCCGGAGGCGACGCGGGAGGCGACAGCGGTGGAAGCGGTACGGCGCTGGCGCCCGGGCTTCCCGCTGGACGTGGCCCGCACCCTGCTCCCGCTGCGCCGGGGCCCCGCCGATCCGGCGTACCGCAGCACCGGCGACGGCGCCGTCTGGCGCGCCTCCCGCACCCCGGCCGGCATCGGCACCCTGCGGGTGCTGCCGCGTCCGGCCGACGGCGAGGTCGAGGCGAGCGCCTGGGGCCCGGGCGCGGACTGGCTCCTCGACCGCCTCCCCACCCTGCTGGGCGCCGACGACGCCCCGGAGGCGCTGGTCCTGCCGCCCGGCCCGCTGCGGGACGCCCAGCGCCGTACCGCCGGGGTCCGGTTGGCCAGGACCGGTCTGGTGCTGGAGTCGCTGGTCCCGGCGATCCTGGAGCAGAAGGTCACCACCGACGAGGCCTACCGCTCCTGGCGCACCCTGCTGCGGGACTTCGGCACCCCGGCGCCGGGCCCGGCCGAGGGCATGCGGGTGGCACCGTCGGCCCGCGAGTGGGCGCTGGTGCCGAGCTGGGAGTGGCACCGGGCGGGCGTGGACCCGAAGCGCTCGGCGACGATCATGCGCGCGGTCCGGCTGGCGCCGCGGCTGGAGGAGGCCTCGGCGATGGGCCACGAGGAGGCCTTCGCCCGCCTCACCGCCGTCCCGGGCATCGGGGTCTGGACGGCCGCCGAGACCCTGCAGCGCAGCAACGGCGATCCGGACGCGGTCTCGGTCGGGGACTTCCACCTGCCCAATCTGGTCGGCTGGGCTCTGGCCGGCCGCCCCCGCAGCGACGACGCCCAGATGCTGGCGCTGCTGGAGCCCTACCGTCCCCAGCGCCACCGCGTCTGCCGCCTCCTGCTGGCCACCGGCGTCCACGCCCCCCGCTACGGCCCGCGCCTGACCCCCAACGACCACCGCCGCCGCTGACCCGGAAACCCCTCCTGGTGTACACGTTCATGTGTACGCTTGAGTCATGACCGATGCGCTGAACATCCGGGAACTGCGGGCACGCCTCGCGGAGGTGGTCACCCAGGCCGAGGCCGGCGAGATCACCGTGATCACGCGCAAGGGCGAGCGCGTCGGAGCGGTCGTGCCGATCGAGATTCTCGACGCCATAGAGGATGCGGCGGATGAACTCGCCGCGCGTGAGGCGCGGAAGCACCTGGACGATCCGACCGTCACCATGGCCGAGCTGCTGGCGGACTTGTTCGGATCGCCTGGGGACTCCACCGGGAGTGCTGCGTGAAGTACGCCTTCGGCTTCACCTCGCATGCCCGGCGCCAGCTGCGCGGGATCGGTCGGCTTGAGGCGATGCGTATCCTCACCGCCCTCACCGAGCTGGGGGACGACCCGTTCGTCGACGGACCCGACGTCAAGAAGCTGGCCGGCAACGATGACCTCTACCGGCTCAGGGTCGGTGATTTCAGGGTGATCTATCAGGTGCGCGGCGACGTGTTGGTGATCCTCGTCGTTCACGTCGGCAATCGCCGCGACGTCTACCGCGGTCTCTGAACGTCCCTATCGCACCGCGATGAAGGCGTCGGCGCCGCGCTCCGGGCGGGCCTTGGGCGGCTCGGCGGGGCGGCCGACGGCGACGGCGCCCATCGGGTCCCAGTCGTCCGGGAGGTCCAGCGCCTCGCGCACGGTGTCGCGGCAGAACATGGTGGACGAGACCCAGGCGGAGCCGTAGCCCTCGCCGGTGAGCGCGACCAGCAGGTTCTGCACGGCGGCGCCGGCGGCGACGGTGAACATCTCCCGTTCGGCGGCGGCCCGGCGCGGGTCGGGGTAGTCGTGCGAGCCGTCCGTCACCAGGCAGGGCACCACCAGGTAGGGGGCGTCGCGCAGGACGTTGCCGCGGGCGGTGCGCCGGGCGATCCTCGCCTCGTCCCAGCCGTCGAGTTCGCGCAGGTCGCGCTGCCAGGCGGCGAGCATCGCGTCGAGCAGTCGCACCCGGGTGTCCGCCGACTCCAGCAGCACGAACCGCCACGGCGTGGTGTGGTGCGGAGCGGGCGCGGTGACGGCGGCGGCGACGGCGCGGCGGACGGCGGCCGGGTCGACCGGTTCCGCGGTGAAGGAGCGGACGGTGCGCCGCAGGGTGACGGCCTGCCGCAGCGCCTCGGAGGTGCCGAGCCGGAACATGTCGTCGACGGAGGGCCGGACCAGCGGCCGGACGCCCTCGCCGTCCTCGGCGGTGACGAGGTGCCCGAGTCCGCGCACGACGGCCACCGGGATGCCGGTGGCCTTGCCCTTCACCAGGTCGGCGGCGGCGGCGAGTTCGTCGGCCGTCGCGGTGACGGTCATCTCCAGCTGGTTGCCGTGGCTGTCGGTGCGGCCCCGGTGGTCCTCCAGGACGGAGAGGCCCGCGGCGCCGATCGCGACGTCGGTCAGCCCGTTGCGCCAGGGCCGTCCGAAGGTGTCGGTGACGACGACGGCGAGCCGGCGGCCGGTGAGCTGCTGGAGCCGGGCCCGCAGTGCCCGCGCGGAGGCGTCCGGGTCCTCGGGCAGGAGCAGTACGGTGCCGGGGGCGGTGTTGGAGGCGTCGACCCCGGCGGCGGCCATGACGAAGCCGTTGCGGTTCTCCACGATCCGGATCGGTCCGCGCCTGGCGACCAGTCGGACGGTCTCGGCGTCGATCGCGTCCTCGCGGTCGGTGGCGTGCAGCAGCCGGTCCTCGGCCTTGCTGACGATCTTCGAGGTGACCAGCAGGATGTCGCCGTCCTGGTACGTCCCCGCCTTGGCGATGAGCTCGCCCAGGTCCGCTCCCGCCTCGATCTCGGGGATGCCGCCGACTCCGAGGACCTCCAGCGTCACTTCCGCACCTGCTCCGCCAGCGCCAGCGCGGTGCGCGCCATCTCGGCGGTGGCCTCGATGCCGGTCATCAGCAGCGGGACGGCCCGGCAGGCGATCCCGGCGGCCTCGACGGCGGCCACCGAGGCCTGGTCGGCGCTGTCGACCAGCCACCCGTCGAGAAGGCCCGCCCCTCGTCCGTCGCCGCTCCCGCCCGGGTTGCTTCGCAGCGCCGCCCTGCTGCCGTAGTTCAGCGCGACCGCCTCCGCGGTGGCTTCGACGCCGACGGCGGCGAGCACCTTGTCGGCCATGCCGCGCACCGGCGCCCCGCCGATGATCGGGGAGAGCCCGACGACCGGCGCGGGCGCGGCGGCGACCGCCTCCCGGATGCCGGGGACGGCGAGGATGGTGCCGATCGAGACCACCGGGTTGGACGGCGGGAAGAGGATGACGTCCGCCTCGGCGATCGCCTCCAGCACGCCGGGCGCGGGCTTGGCGGTGTCCGCGCCGACCGCGACGACCGCCTCGGCGTCCACCGCGGCGTGCAGCTTGACCCAGTACTCCTGGAAGTGGATCGCCCGGGTGCCCTGCTCGTCGGTGATCCGCACGTGGGTCTCGACCCGGTCGTCGCTCATCGGCAGCAGTCGCACGCCCGGCTTCCAGCGTACGCACAGCGCCTCGGTGACCTGGGTGAGGCTGTACCCGGCGGTGAGCATCTGGCTGCGCACGAGGTGGGTGGCGAAGTCCCGGTCGCCGAGCCCGAACCATTCGGGGCCGACGCCGTACGCCTTCATCTCGGCCTTGATGGACCAGGTCTCGTCGGTCCGGCCCCAGCCCTGTTCCTCGTGGATGCCGCCGCCGAGGGTGTACATCACGGTGTCGAGGTCGGGGCAGACCTTGAGGCCGTAGAGGTGGATGTCGTCGCCGGTGTTGCCGATGACGGTGATCTCGTCCTGCGGTCCGACCGCCGCGCGGAGTCCGCGCAGGAAGCGCGCCCCGCCGATTCCGCCTGCCAGTGCCACGATGCGCATGGGACTCATCCTGCCACGGTCGGACCCTCCGTCAGCCCGTGATCAGTGCGACCCGGCCTGCGCCTGCTGGTCGGAATGCGGGTCGGAATGCTGCTCGGGGTGCTGCTCGGGGACAGCGGCGGCGCCGTACTGGTTCATCTCGGTCAGGCCCGGGGTGTAGAGGTGGATGGAGACGGCGGGTTCGAGCGTGCCGTTGACGACCTCGTGCAGGTAGCCGGAGGAGAACACCCGCTGCCCGCCGGGCCGCAGGGCGCGGGCGCCCTCGCCCGTGTGGGTGAGGGAGCGCTCGATCAGCTCGCCCTTGACGACGCTCATCACGCCGGAGGACTCACCGTGGTCGTGGAAGCCGCTGGACTGGCCGGGCAGCCAGCTGAGCAGCCAGACCTCGTAGCCGGGGCCGGTCTCCAACCGGGCGTACCAGCGGGTCAGCGCGTCGTAGCGGACGAGCGGCTCCCAGCGGGTGCGGTCGGCGGCGATCTCGCGCACCAGCCGGGCGTACCCGGCGACGGTGGTGGGGTGGGCCGGCAGGTCGGTGCGGGCCAGGTGCGGGAAGGCGAGCGGGTCGCCGGCGATGGAGACGTCGCTGAGGCCGTCGGCCCACTGGCGGGTCCGGGGGCCGGCGGGGGTGCCGGTGGGGGCGGTGGCGGGGCCGCGGTGGGCGAGCTTGTTGCGGTCGCGGTTCCGCTTGCGGATGCGGATCATGCGCACGGGAGTCGTCCTCGGAGGAGTCGGCCGGTTCGTGGGATCGGCCGGATCCGGATGTCCTGGGACGGGAATCGCGGGCGGCCTCTGTGCTTCCTGGGGGCGGCGCGCGGTGGGACGCGGGCGCCTAGATACAGCAGGAACAGAGGCGACAACAAGAGTTCACGGCACGGCGGAGGGTGGAACCGCTCCGGGGGCTGGCGAACTCTGACATAGAAGCAAGGACACCGCATCCGCGGGGGCGGTGTCAAACCAAAGGATGCGGCATTCGAGTGGGTTAGGCCCGGATCTTTCCCTGATGGGGTGATTCATCACTCTCTATGTTTCGATGGGAAGATCGCCGGGAAGGCAGCCCAATGACCGGCCTGTGGCGGTGACCGGGCGTCACCTGCTGAATGGTTGCGGATGGTTCGGCACTGTTCAGGACCTTGAGGCAGAAGGTCCGATGTGTCCGGATATGTACACTATTCGTAACGGCTTGGTGCCAGGGAGTGAATCCCGGCCCCAATACCAGAGCTCGGCTTGACTGGGCCAGAGTGACGCAACTGTAATTTCACTCGTGTCGTCGGCCGCACGAGGCAACGGCAACCACGGGGACGCCAAGTAGGGGCAGAGGAGGCGCGCCACATGAGCGAGCTCTTTGAGCTGTTGATCGGGGACGGCATCGCGGAGGACGAGGAGGAACTCGGCTGGCAGGAGCGCGCGTTGTGCGCCCAGACCGACCCCGAGTCCTTCTTCCCCGAGAAGGGCGGCTCGACCCGCGAGGCCAAGAAGGTCTGCCTCGCCTGCGAGGTCCGCTCCGAGTGCCTGGAGTACGCGCTCGCCAATGACGAGCGCTTCGGCATCTGGGGCGGTCTCTCCGAGCGCGAGCGCCGTCGGCTCAAGAAGAGCGCGGTCTGACGGGCGGCCCCGCCCCTCGCTGACCCTTCGACAGCGACGGACAGCCGGACAGCCGTACGGGCGCCTCACCGCGGTGGTGGGGCGCTTTCGTGTTCCCGGGGCCCCCTTCACGGTCTCCGCACGCACACCCCGGACGAAGCGGCCACCCGGAGCCGTTAGTGTGGTGCGCCATCCGGTTGCCGTTCACCGGCTGTGTCCACCGAGAACTGGGGCCCGCGCACGCGATGACCGTCTACAGCCACCAGAGCGGCTCCACCGCTTCCCGGCCGCCCGCCTACCCGCGCCACCTGGTCACCGCCGTGATCGTCTCGCACGACGGCGCCCGCTGGCTGCCGCAGGCCATGGCCGGCCTGCTCGGTCAGGACCGCCAGGTCCAGCGGATCCTCGCCGTCGACACCGGATCCACCGACAACTCTCCGCAACTGCTCGCCGACACCCTCGCCGACTGGCTGCCGGACAGCGGCCCGCTGGTCCTCGGCCGCCGGGCCGGCTTCGGCACCGCCGTCGCCGAGGCCGTGTCGAGCAGCGCGCCCCTGCGTCCGGAAGACCTGCCCTACCGGCTCGACCCCTCCGGCTACGACCCGGTCACCGGCGGCTGGGACGACTTCGGCGACCCGCTCGCCCAGGAGGACGACCTCGGCCGCGGCGGCCCCCGCGAGACCCGGCCGGTCGAATGGCTCTGGCTGCTGCACGACGACTGCGAACCGCAGACCGACGCGCTGCGCCGGCTGCTCCAGGTCGCCGACTCCACCCCCAGCGCCGCCGTGGTCGGCCCCAAGCTGCGCAGCTGGTACGACCGCCGCCAGCTGCTGGAGGTCGGCGTCACCATCGCCCACTCCGGCCGCCGCTGGACCGGCCTGGACCGCCGCGAGCAGGACCAGGGCCAGCACGACCAGGTCCGCCCGGTGCTCGCCGTCTCCAGCGCGGGCATGCTGGTGCGCCGGGACGTCTTCGAGGAGCTCGGCGGCTTCGACAGGGCCCTCCCGCTGATGCGGGACGACACCGACTTCTGCTGGCGGGTCAACGCCGCCGGCCACCGCGTGGTGGTCGCCCCCGACGCCGTGCTGCGGCACGCCGAGGCGTCCTCCCGCGAGCGCCGCGCGATCGACTGCGGCCCCTCCCACCCGCACCGGGTGGACAAGGCCGGCGCGGTCTACACCCTGCTCACCAACTGCAAGGGCGCGCTCTTCCCCTACGTCCTGCTGCGGCTGGTGCTCGGCACCCTGCTGCGGGCCGTCACCAACCTGCTCGGCAAGGACCCGCGCCAGGCCTTCGACGAACTCGCCGGCCTCGGCCACGAACTCGTCCGCTTCCCACGGCTGCTGGCCGCGCGCAAGCGCCGTGCCCGGTCCCGGGCGGCGGACGCCCTGGACGACCGCACGCTCTTCCCGGCCCCCGGCGCCACCACCCGGCTGGCGGTCGAGGGCGTCGTCGGCTCGCTCGGGATAGGGGGCGGCGACGACAGCGGCCGGCACGGCTCGGCCGAGGCCGGCGGCGACGAGGACGCCGAGGACCTGGTCGTCGAGCAGTTCGCGCTGCTCAAGAAGCTCGCCCGGCGCCCGGCGCCGGTGCTGTTCGCGGCCGTGCTGGTGTTCGCCCTGATCGCCTGCCGCGGCCTGTTCGGCAGTGGCGAGCTGTTCGGCGGCGCCCTGCTGCCCGCGGCCGACGGGGCCGGCGGCCTCTGGTCGATGTACGCGGACGCCTGGCACCCGGTCGGCACCGGCTCCACCGCCGCCGCGCCGCCGTACCTCGGCGTGCTGGCCGTGCTCTCCTGGCTGCTCTTCGACCACGCCGACCTCGCGCTCACCCTGATCGTGGTGCTCGCCGTCCCGCTGTCCGCGGTCAGCGCCTACCTGGTGTCCCGGCCGCTGCTGGACTCCAAGGTGGTCCGCGCCTGGGCCAGCGCCACCTACGCGCTGCTGCCCGCCGCGACCGGCGCGCTCGCCCAGGGCCGGATCGGCACCGCGGTGCTCGCCGTGCTGCTGCCGCCGCTGGCCCGCGCCGCCGCCATCGCGGCCGGCCTCGGCATCCGGGACGAGAGCGCCGCCAAGGGCGCCCGCCCGGGCTGGCGCCCGGTGTGGATGGCCGTCCTGCTGCTCACCCTGGCCACCGCCTTCGTCCCGCTGACCTGGGCGCTCGCGGTGCCGCTCTGCCTGGCGATGCTGGTCGTCGCGGTGCTGCGCGGCGGCCCCTTCGGCTCCGGCGGCGCGGCGCTGCGCCTGCTCGGCCTGCGCGTCCTGGTGATCCTGGCAGTGCCCGTCGTTGTGCTGGCGCCGTGGTCGCTCGCGGTGCTGTCGCACCCGCAGCGGCTGCTGCTGGAGGCCGGGCTGCCCGGCCTGCACGGCGGCGGCGCGAGCGCGGCCGGCCTGCTGCTGGTCAACCCGGGCGGCGCCGGGGTGCCGCCGATCTGGCTCTCGGCGGGTGTCGTGCTCGCCGCGCTGGCCGCGCTGCTGCGCGCCGACCGCCGCCGCGCGGTTCTCGTCGCCTGGGGCGCGGCCGGTGCCGGCCTGGTCTTCTCGGTCGCGGTGGCGGGCACCTCCGTCACCCCGGCCTCCGGCGGCCCGGCGGTGCCCGCCTGGGCCGGTCCGGCCACCCTGATCGCCGGCATCGCCCTGCTGGCCGCCGCCGCGATCGGCGCCGACGGTGCCAACGCCCGCGTGGCCGGGATCGCCTTCGGCTGGCGCCAGCCGGTGGCCGCCCTGGTGGTGGCCACGGCCGTGCTGGCGCCGCTGGGCACCGGCCTGTGGTGGGCGCTGACCGGCGCCGGCGGCCCGCTGCACCGCGGCCAGGCCGACCAGGTCCCCGCGTTCATCGCCGAGGAGGCCGGCACCACCGACCGGGCCCGCACCCTGGTCGTCACCGGGGAGAAGAGCGGCGGTGCGGTCCGCTACACCGTGCTGCGCGGCGCCGGGCTGACGCTCGGCCAGGCCGAGTCCACCGTCGACCCGGCGACCGGCACCCAGGACGGCCTGAACAAGATGGTCGGCAGCCTGCTGGCCGGCTCCGGCGCCGACCAGGCGAGCGCGCTGGCCGGCTACGGCATCGCCTACGTGCTGGTCCAGCAGCCGGTGATCGACGTCTTCAAGGACGTCCTGGACACCACCCCCGGCCTGGTCAAGGCCAACCAGGACGGCGCCGCCGCGCTCTGGCAGGTCAACGGCACCCCCGCGGTCCGCGCGGTGATCACCGCCCCGGGCGCCAACCCGGTGGTCGTCCCGTCCGGGGCCCGCGACGTGTCCGCCACCGTCCCGGCCGGTCCGGACGGCCGGGTGCTGCGGCTCGCCGAGTCCGCCGCCACGGAGTGGAAGGCCACCGTGGACGGCACCGCGCTGGAGCCCACCACGGTCGACGGCTGGGCGCAGGGCTTCAAGCTCCCGGCCGCCGGCGGCAAGCTGACCGTCACCCGGGGGGGCGGCGCCGCCCACACCGGCTGGATCTGGGCCCAGGTGCTGCTCGGCCTCACCATCCTGGTGCTGGCCCTGCCCGGCCGCCGCAGCCACAAGGACGACGACCTGCCCGAGGAGGCCGTCGCGGCCGCCGCGCTGGCCGCCGCCGCCCAGGCGCAGGCCCCCGCCCCCGGCAGCCGCCGGGCCCGCCGGATGGCCGAGCGCGGCGAGGGCGGCGAGGGAGCGGACGGCGCCGAGGGCGGTGCCGACGAGTCCGGGGTGTACGACCGGCCGGGCGCGATCCCGGCGCAGCCCGGCGGCGAGCCGGTGACCGGAGCCGTCCAGGCGGCCGCCGCCATCCAGGACGCCGAGCAGTACACCGACCCGTACCAGGCGTACCAGCAGGCCGACCCGTACAGCTACGACCAGTACGCGGCCCAGCAGCCGGTCGCCGCGCCGTACGGCGGCCAGGGCTACGACGCCCACGGCTACGAGAACCACGGGTACGACGGCACCCGGCCGCAGGGCTACGAGCAGCCGTACCAGCCCGAACAGCAGCAGCCGTACGGCTACGACGCCCACGGGTACGACGGCCACCAGCAGCAGCCGGAGCAGCAGCCCTGGCTGCCGGGCCAGCAGCAGGGCGAGCCCTACTACGACCCGAACGACCCCAACGGCCCCGGCCGGTACCCGCACCAGCACGGATCGGGGAGCTGACCCGCGATGAAGAAGCCCGCATTCAGGAAGAAGTCCGGCGCAGGCGAGGCCGCCGGGCCGGCCGGGCCCGCCTTCGCGGCGGAGCCGTCCGGGCCCGCCCCGGCCGCCCGACCCGGCCGCAGCCGCAGCCCGTTCGCCGGGGGGGCCGGCGGCGGCGCGGCCAGGACCACCCCGTCCCTGCTCGCCGCGGCCGTGGTGCTCGCGGCGGTGTTCGGGATCGCCGAGGTGCGCCCGCCGGCCGCCCCGGCCAAGGCGGCCACCGGAGCCGCCCCCACCACCGAGCAGGTCGAGCGGACCTCGGTGGTCTGCCCGCAGCCGATCCAGAGCCTGACCGGCTCGACCACGCTCACCGCCTACACCCCGCCCGGGACGGGCTCCGCCACCGGCGGGGCCGGCTGGCTCTCCGACGCGGCCGCGCCGGCTGTGCCCGCCGCCCAGCCGACCGCCGCCCCGGCGACCCCGGCGACCCCGGCGGCCCCCGCCGCCCCGGCCCCGACCGGCTCGGGCGCCCCCGGCGCGCCGGCCCAGGACAAGAACGCGGCGCCCGCCGACGCCCGGCTGACGGTGCCCAAGCCCGGAACCCCGGCCACCGGCCCGGCCGCCAACGGCGACGCCGCGCCCGGCACCGGGGCGGTCGCCACCGGCGCCCTCGCCCCCGGCTTCACCGTCACCCAGACCACGGTGGTCACCGAGCAGCGCGGCCTCGGCCTGTCCGGCCTCACCTGCGCCCCGGCCGGGACCGGCTTCTGGTTCGCCGGCGCCAGCACCGCCGGCGACCGGGTCGACTACGTCAGCCTGGTCAACACCGAGTCCTCCGCCGCGGTGGTGGACATCAAGCTGTACGGCGACAAGGGCCTGATCGACAACGACTCGGCCAACGGGATCACCGTCGCGCCCGGCAGCTCCCAGGCCGTCCTGCTGTCGACCATCAGCAAGGGCGCGGTCGCCGACCTCGCGGTGCACGTGGTGGTGCGCTCGGGACGGGTCGGCGCCGCGCTGCACGCCGCCGACGGCGGCAAGGGCGCGGACTGGATCCCGGCCTCGGCCGACCCGGCCCCCGTCCAGGTGCTGCCCGGCCTGCCCGCCGACACCGCCTCCGCCCGCCTGGTGGTCTGGGCGCCGCCGGAGGACGACGCCGACCTGAAGATCCAGCTGTCCGGCAAGAACGGCTGGTTCAGCCCGGCCGGCAACGAGTCGATCCACGTCAAGGCGGGCATGGTGGCCGCCGTCGACCTCGGCAAGGTCACCCGCGACGAGGTCGCCGGGCTGCGCCTGTCGCCCAGCGACGACAAGCACCGCACCCCGGTCGTGGCCGGACTGCGGATCGACCGGGCGGCGGCCAACGGCAAGACCGACGCGGCCTGGCTCACCGGCAGCAACCCGGTCGGAGCCCGCGCCACCGTCGCCGACAACCGGGCCGGCGCCTCCACGCTCTACCTGACCTCCAGCGGCGAGGCCGCCACCGTCCGGGTCACCGCCTCGGCCGGCAGCGGCGGTGGCACCCCGGCCACCAAGGAGGTCCAGGTCCCGGCCGGCGGCACGGTCGCCCTCCCGGCGCCCGAGCCCGCCGGGCTGAACGGCGTCTTCGCGCTCACCGTGGAGACCGTCTCCGGCGGCCCGGTGGTGGCCGCCCGGATGCTCTCCCTGCCGGCCAAGGACGTGCCGATGTTCACCGTCCAGGCCCTGCGCGACGACCGCAGCACCGTCAAGGTCCCGCAGGCCGGCCAGGATCCGGGCGTCGTCCTGCGCTGAGCGGCCGACGGGGCGGCACCCTTGGTGCCGCCCCGGGGGATCAGTCCTCGTCGTAGCGCGGGTCGATGGCGTCCGGGGACAGCCCCAGCAGCTCGGCGACCTGCTCGATCAGGATCTCGTGCACCAGCGCCGCGCGATCCTCCCGGGTCTTCGCCCGGATCTCCACCGGCCGCCGGTACACCACGATCTGGCTCTTGTGCCCCTGCTTGCCCGGCGACACCCGCCCCAGCGGCACGCCGTCCTCGGCGTCGGCGCCGTCCGGCTCGTGCAGTGGCACCTCCTGGACGGCGAACTCCACCTCGATCAACTGCGGCCAACGCCGTTCGAGGCGCTCCACCGACTCGCGGACGTAGTCGTCGAACAGTTCGGAGCGGGTGAGCGAGATCGGCACCTGGGGCGGCGCCAGCGGGCCGCGCAGGCCCCGCCCGTGCCGGTCGCGGTGCCGGGGGCGGCGCGCCGGGCCTGTCGATGACTGCGGTGCGGAGCTGTCCATATCACTGCCGAGGGTAGTCCTTGGACGGTCGGAAGTGGACCACTCCGGCCGGGAATCGCACGGGGCGTTGGATACGCGGCCCCGGCGCCCGCGGTGCGACACGGCACCCCTTCCGGGCAGGCGGTCTTCGCTCCCCGGCGAGGAGTGCGGTACCGTCCACCCTCGTGAGCTCTGTACGTCGTTGTTCGCGGACCGCGTGCGGCCGGCCGGCCGTCGCGACGCTGACGTACGTCTACGCGGACTCCACCGCCGTCCTCGGCCCGCTCGCCACCTACGCCGAGCCGCACTGCTACGACCTGTGCGCCGAGCACGCCGAGCGCCTCACCGCCCCGCGCGGCTGGGAGGTCGTCCGGCTCGCCGCCGAGGCCGGGCCGCTGCGCCGCAGCAGCGACGACCTGGAGGCGCTGGCCAACGCCGTGCGCGAGGCCGCCCGCCCGCAGAACCCCCGTCAGGGCCGCGGCCCCGAGGGCGAGTCCACCGAGGGCGGCCGCCGCGGCCACCTCCGGGTCCTGCGCTCGCCCGACAACTGAGGACCGGGGTCCGCCGGGCGGATCGTGCCTGATCGGGACCAACCCGGCACGGGGCGTTCGTCCGGCCCGGGTACGCTGCCCGTCTACCGTCACCGCGCCCGTCGATCCGACGCGCGGTGGCCCAGACGTTCCGTGATCAGTCCTAAGACCAGGGTGGAGCCGCAGTGCGCGACCTCAAGCAGCTCGTGAAGGCGTACGACGTCCGGGGCGTCGTCCCGGACCAGTGGGACGAGAGCCTGTCCCGGGCCTTCGGTGCCGCGTTCGTGCAGGTCACCGGCGCGTCCGCGATCGTGGTCGGGCACGACATGCGGCCCTCCTCGCCGGCGCTGAGCCTGGCCTTCGCCGAGGGCGCCGCGGCCTACGGCGCCGACGTGGTGCAGATCGGGCTGTGCTCCACCGACCAGCTGTACTACGCCAGCGGCAAGCTGGACCTGCCCGGCGCGATGTTCACCGCCAGCCACAACCCGGCCCAGTACAACGGCATCAAGCTGTGCCGGGCCGGCGCCGCCCCGGTCGGCCAGGACACCGGCCTGACCGAGATCCGCGAGCTGGTCGAGTCCTGGACCGCCGAGGACGACACCGTCACCGTCCCGGCCAAGGACGTGAAGCCGGGCGAGCTGTCCGCCCAGGACACCCTGCGCGGCTACGCCGACCACCTGCTGGGCCTGGTCGACCTCACCGGGATCCGCCGGCTCAAGGTCGCGGTGGACGCCGGCAACGGCATGGGCGGCCACACCGTGCCGACCGTCTTCGACGGCCTGCCTATCGAGCTCGTGCCGATGTACTTCGAGCTGGACGGCACCTTCCCGAACCACGAGGCCAACCCGCTCGACCCGAAGAACCTGGTCGACCTCCAGGCCAGGGTCCGCGAGGTCGGCGCCGACCTGGGCCTGGCCTTCGACGGCGACGCCGACCGCTGCTTCGTCGTGGACGAGCGCGGCGAGCCGGTCTCCCCGTCGGCGATCACCGCCCTGGTCGCCGTCCGCGAGATCGCCCGCGCCCGCGCCGCCGGCGAGGCCGAGCCGACGGTCATCCACAACCTGATCACCTCCTGGACCGTCCCCGAGGTGGTCCGCGAGCTCGGCGCCAAGCCGGTGCGCACCCGGGTCGGCCACTCCTTCATCAAGCAGGAGATGGCCGAGACCGACGCCGTCTTCGGCGGCGAGCACTCCGCGCACTACTACTTCCGCGACTTCTGGCGCGCCGACACCGGCATGCTGGCCGCCCTGCACGTGCTGGCCGCGCTCGGCGGGCAGCCGGGCGCGCTGTCCGCGCTCACCGCCGAGTACGACCGCTACGCGGCCTCCGGCGAGATCAACAGCACCGTGGCCGACCAGGCCGCCAGCACGGCCGCCGTCCGCGCCGCCTTCGCCGGCGCCGAGGGCACCACGGTGGACGAGCTGGACGGCCTGACCGTGGCCGGCCCGGACTGGTGGTTCAACCTGCGCGCCTCCAACACCGAGCCGCTGCTGCGCCTGAACGTCGAGGCCAAGGACCCGGCGAAGATGGCCGAGCTGCGCGACGGCGTGCTCGCCGTCGTCCGCGGCTGAGCCTGATCACGGGCCCCGGTGCCCCGGCCGGTAGGGTTTCCTATCGGCCGGGGCACCTCCGTGCCACCCCCGAACTTTGGAGAGCCCCATGAAGCTCGAATCCTTCCTGCTGGAGATCCTGGTCTGCCCGCAGTGCCGGGCCGCGCTCGTCGAGGGCGGCACCGAGGAGCAGCCCGAGCTGGTCTGCACCGGTGCGGACTGCGGCCTCGCGTACCCGGTCCGCGAGGGCATTCCGGTCCTCCTGGTGGACGAGGCCCGCCGCCCGGCCTGATGCTGGGGGCGTTGCCCGGGGCGAAAGCCCCACCCCGACCGCCCGGCGCGCAGCGGAGTGCGCGCCCAGAGGACCGCAGCCGGAGGTTCGCCGCATGCTCGACGACACCCTGCTCGACGATCCGGCCGCCCTTCGGCGCGCCGACCACGACCGCGCCCTGCTGGCCCTGGCCGGCGCGGGCGCACGGGTCCGCACCGCGCTGCGCCGGGCCGAGGCGGCCGGGCTCGACCGGCTGCGGCCGGACGGCCGGCCGCGGTCCGTCCTGGTCGCCGGGCACGGCAGCGCGCTGACCGCGGCCGAGATGCTGTCCGCGCTGGCCGGCACGGCCTCCCTGGTCACCCCGCTGCCGCCGACCGAGGCGGCCGCCCCGCGCGCCGACCGGGCCGGCGCCCCGCCCGCCTTCACAGCCGGGCTCGGCTGGCAGCTGCCCGGCTGGGCCGGCCCGCTGGACCTGCTGGTGATCAGCTCCGCCGACGGCGGCGAGCAGGGCCTGGTCGGCCTCGCCGAGCAGGCGTACGCGCGCGGCTGCCCGATCGTCGTCACCGCCCCGGCCGGCAGCGCGCTGGCCGAGGCCGCGCTGCAGGTGCGCGCCCTGCCGCTGCCCTTCGTGGCCTCGGCGTCGTCCGAGGACCTCGCGCCGGTGGCGGCCGCCGAGCCGGACCTGCCGGCCGAGGACCCGGCGGCGCTCTGGTCCCACCTCACCCCGCTGCTGGCGCTGGCCCAGAAGATCGGCCTCACCCAGCTCCCGTACGACGCGCTGCCGGCCGTCGCCGACCTGCTGGACGCCACCGCCGTGCGGTGCCGCCCGGACGCCGCCGCGTACACCAACCCGGCCAAGGGCCTGGCCGCCCGGCTGGCCGGGACGGTCCCGCTGCTGTGGGCCGAGGGCCCGATCGCCGGGGCTGCCGCCACCCGGTTCGCCGCCCAGCTGGCCGACCGGGCCGGGCGCCCGGCGCTGGCCGGGCCGCTGCCGCAGGTGCTCACCGCCCACCGCGGCATGTTCACCGGGCAGTTGGGCGCGGGTGCCGACCCGGACGACTTCTTCCGCGACCGGGTCGAGGAGCCGGACCCGCTGCACCTTCAGGTGCTGCTGCTGCGGCACGCCCCGGGCGCGGCCGGCCCGGCGGCCGAGGACGGGCAGGACGGCCCGGCCGAGGTGCCGGAGGAGGACGCGGGGCCGCGCAGCTTCGGCGTGAGCCGGGCGCACCGGCTGGCCGCCGCGCACGACGTCCGGCTGACCGAGTACGCGAGCGCCCGGCCGGACCCGCTGCACGCGCTGGCCGACCTGGTCGCGCTGACCGACTTCGCCGCCGTCTACCTGGGGCTCGCCGCGCAGTCCTGAGACGGTCGGCCGGGTGGAACCTCCGGGCCGGTACGGTAAGCGCTCGACGAGCTGATCGACCCGTGAGGACTTTCGAGGCATGTGTGAGCGAAGCGAGCTCATGATCAGAGGGCGCGTACTGTGCGAAGCGCCCGCCGAGCGCAGCGAGGCGGTCGCATGAGTACCGAAGGCGGCACCAAGGCACTGATCGCGGCACTGTCCGCGAACCTGGCGATCGCGGCGGCCAAGTTCACCGCCTTCGGCTTCACCGGTTCCTCCTCGATGCTGGCCGAGGGCGTGCACTCGGTGGCCGACTCCGGCAACCAGGTGCTGCTGCTGATCGGCGGCAAGCGGGCGCGCCGGGAGGCCGACGAGGAGCATCCCTTCGGGTACGGCCGCGAGCGCTACGTGTACGGCTTCCTGGTGGCCGTCGTGCTGTTCAGCGTCGGTGGCCTGTTCGCGATCTACGAGGGCTGGCACAAGATCAGCCACCCGGAGACCCTGGACGCCTGGGGCTGGGCGGTCGGCGTGCTGGTCTTCGCCATAGCGATGGAGGGCTGGTCCTTCCTCACCGCGATGCGGGAGTCCGCCAAGGCCAAGGGCCGGCAGGGCTGGGTGCAGTTCATCCGCACCGCGAAGGCGCCGGAGCTGCCGGTGGTGCTGCTGGAGGACACCGGTGCGCTGATCGGTCTGGTGCTCGCGCTGTTCGGCGTCGGGCTCACGGTGATCACCGGGAACGGTGTCTGGGACGGCGTCGGCACCCTGTGCATCGGCGTCCTGCTGGTGGTGATCGCCGTGGTGCTCGCCATGGAGACCAAGTCGCTGCTGCTCGGCGAGTCGGCGAACAAGGACTCGGTGCAGCGGATCCGGGAGGCGCTGGTGGACGGCGAGACGGTCACCGGGGTGATCCACATGCGCACCCTGCACCTCGGCCCGGAGGAGCTGCTGGTCGCCGCCAAGATCGCCGTCAACGCCGAGGACAGCGCCGCCCGGGTGGCGGAGGCGATCGACGCGGCCGAGGAGCGGGTCCGCGCGGTCGTCCCGATCGCCCGGGCGATCTACCTGGAGCCCGACGTGTACAGCGCCGAGAAGGCCGCGGCGGGCGACGACCCGGCCGCCACGCCCGGTGGTCCGGGCCCGGCCGACGCGCACTGAACTCCTCCCCGGCCCCGCGGCCGGGGCCCCTGGGGCCCGGCTGGAGCGCCGCTCGGACCGGGGGCCGAAATCGGTCATCGGCGGACGGCCGGCGGGGCCGTCGGTGTAGATTCGTCACCAGAGCCAGAACGTCGCTGCTGATGGCGGTCGATCGGCGGTCCGCACCCGTAGGGTGTGCGCCGGTCGAGGGAGAGAGGTCCTCCGACGGTTTGTGCTGCGCAACGGGAAGCCGGTCCACCACGGACCCGGCTGTTCCGGCGTGGCCGTGCACCCGTACGGCCCGACGCACGCGACGCACGCCCGGACCTTTGGCCCCACCCCCCATCAGCGAGGAGCAGACGCATGTCGACCGACATCACCGGTGACTTCAAGGTCGCCGACCTTTCCCTGGCGCCGTTCGGCCGCAAGGAGATCCAGCTGGCCGAGCACGAGATGCCCGGTCTGATGGCGATCCGCGCCGAGTACGCCGAGGCGCAGCCGCTGGCCGGCGCCCGCATCACCGGCTCGCTGCACATGACCGTGCAGACTGCCGTCCTGATCGAGACCCTGACGGCGCTCGGTGCCGAGGTCCGCTGGTGCTCCTGCAACATCTTCTCCACCCAGGACCACGCGGCCGCGGCCATCGCCGTCGGCCCGGAGGGCACCCCGGAGAACCCGCAGGGCGTGCCGGTCTTCGCCTGGAAGGGCGAGACCCTGGACGAGTACTGGTGGTGCACCGAGCAGGCCCTGACCTGGCCTGACGGCAAGACCCCGAACATGATCCTGGACGACGGCGGCGACGCCACCCTGCTGATCCACAAGGGCGTCGAGTTCGAGAAGGCCGGTGCCGCGCCGGACCCGTCCACCGCGGACAACGACGAGTTCCGGATCATCCTGGAGCTGCTCAACCGCACCCTCAAGGACACCCCGAACAAGTGGACCGAGGTCGCCGCCACGATCAAGGGCGTGACCGAGGAGACCACCACCGGTGTCCACCGCCTGTACGAGATGCACCGTGACGGCAAGCTGCTGTTCCCGGCCATCAACGTCAACGACGCCGTCACCAAGTCGAAGTTCGACAACAAGTACGGCTGCCGCCACTCGCTGATCGACGGCATCAACCGCGCCACCGACGTCCTGATCGGCGGCAAGGTCGCCGTCGTCTGCGGCTACGGCGACGTCGGCAAGGGCTGCGCCGAGTCGCTGCGCGGCCAGGGCGCCCGCGTGATCATCACCGAGATCGACCCGATCTGCGCGCTCCAGGCCGCGATGGACGGATACCAGGTCACCACCCTGGAGGACGTCGTCTCGATCGCGGACATCTTCATCACCACCACGGGCAACAAGGACATCATCCTTGCCTCGCACATGGAGCAGATGAAGCACCAGGCGATCGTCGGCAACATCGGCCACTTCGACAACGAGATCGACATCGCGGGCCTGGCGAAGCTGCCCGGCATCGTGAAGACCGAGGTCAAGCCGCAGGTCCACGAGTGGCGCTTCGCCGACGGCCACACCATCATCATGCTGTCCGAGGGCCGCCTGCTGAACCTGGGCAACGCGACCGGCCACCCGTCCTTCGTGATGTCCAACTCCTTCGCCAACCAGACGATCGCCCAGATCGAGCTGTTCACGAAGACCGAGCAGTACCCGATCGGCGTCTACGTGCTGCCGAAGCACCTGGACGAGAAGGTCGCCCGCCTGCACCTCGACGCGCTGGGCGTGAAGCTGACCACCCTGACCCAGGACCAGGCCGACTACATCGGCGTCCCGGTCGACGGCCCGTACAAGGCCGAGCAGTACCGCTACTGATCGGTGAACCGTCCGGCGGCCGGCGCCCTCCCCTCGGGGGGCGCCGGCCCCCCGCGGCTGCGGCGCCCCGCCGCCCCGCCGGCGGCAGGGGCGGCGGCCCGTACCCGCACCGGGGGCCGGCC
>NZ_JBSHAP010000151.1:0-21223 GCF_053611565.1 Kitasatospora sp. NPDC054795 | reverse complement strand
GTCGGGGGGGTGGGTTTTTGTGTATCCGCCAGGGTCGCGGGCCGGGCGGGGCGGGGGGCGCGCGGGGGGGGGGCCCGGGCGGGCCCGCCCGGGGCCGGCCGGGCGGCCGGTGGGCACGGGGGAGCCGACCGGCCACCCGGGGTCTTCGGGTGGTACTGCTTCCTGCGGGTGGTGCGGTCCTGCGGGTGGTGCGGTCCTACGGGTGGTGCGGGTGGTGCTGTTCCGGGTGGGCGGCGAGCCCGGGGGGAGTCGCTCGCCGCCCACCCGGAGTCCTGGGGCTACCTCCCGGCCGACTGTTCGTTCTCGGTCCGGTCGGGCTTGTCCGGGCGGCCGTCCTGCGCGTTGGGGACGGCCGGGGCGGTCACGCCGGACTTGCCCGGTCTGGTACCGGCGCCGCCGGTGTCCTCGCCGTCGCTGCCACCGTTGGCGTTGGCGTTGGCGTTGCCGCGCCCGTTTCCGCTGCCGTTTCCGTCGGTCCGGCCGCCGCCGGTGTTCCCCTTGCCGGATCCGGCGTTCGCCCCGCTGCCGGTGCGGCCGGGGTCGCGCGTCGGGCCGGTGGCGCCCTGGTGGTCGCCGTCCTCGCCGTCCTCGTCGTCGATCGCGGCCCGGCAGTAGTCCGTCACGCGGTCCGCGCCACCGGCCGCCGCGACCAGCGGGCCGTACAGCGATTCGCCGGCCAGTCGGCTCGGGCGGTCGCCCTTGGCCGTACGGTCGGCGAAGCCGGTGCAGAGGCCGAGCAGCGCGGGCGGGACGGCCGAACGGCCACCGCGCCCCTCGGGCGAGGGGGTGCCGGGCGTCGCGGGGCCGGACGGGACGACCGCCTGCGGTCCGGCGGAGGCGCTGCCGGACGGACGGGCGGAACCGGACGCCACCGCACCGAACGGGGCCACGCCAGCCGACGACCCGACGGCCGCCGGGCCGGACGCCGGACCGGTGGCCGCGTCCCGGCCCGAGAGCCTGTGCTCCGGCGCGGACGGGCCGCCGCCCAGCGCGGGCGGCAGGTTGCCGGTGCCGGCGGCGACGGCGACACCGCACAGCGCGGTGGTGCCGAGCACGACGGCGGTGGCCTTCGTGCTGAAGGCCCTGGCCAGCACCGCGGTTGCCATCGATCGTCTCCGGACGGGGGTCACTGTCGGGTCGGGCGTGAGACTCGCCGTCCGGAACGCGGCCAGGGCGGCCTCCTCCCCGGCCAGTTCGCCGGCCGTCGCGGGGGCGGCGGCCGCGGCGAGCACCCGGGCGAGTTGCCCGGGACCGCCGTCCGGTCCGGTGAGCGAGGCGTCCTGCCCGGCCGACGGGCCGCCCACGGCACCACCGAGCAGCTGCTCGGCGGCATCACGGTCGATCCGACGGGATCGGTTGGTGCTCATCTCATGTCCTTCAGCGTCGCGGCCCGGCGTTCTGTCACACCTTGCGGAGAACTTTTTTTCGCGGGTTTCCCCACGGGTCGCCCGACGGCCTCGCCCCCGCTCACTCCGGCCGCCGTCCCGGCGGCGTTCCCCGCGGCCCCGGCGCCCGGTCCGACCTGGGCCCCGACCTGGGCCCCGGTCTGGGCCCCGGCCGTCGCCGCGGCGGCCCGGGCCGCCGGGATGCCGCCCCCGGAGGCGCGCGGCTCGACCAGCTTGGCCAGCCGCCGCAGCCCCCGGTGGGCGGCCATCCGGACGCTGCCGGCCCGCTTGCCGAGCACCCGGGCGGCGCTCTCCGCATCCAGCTCCATGACCACCCGC
The DNA here is from genome assembly GCF_053611565.1 of Kitasatospora sp. NPDC054795. Classification (NCBI taxonomy): domain Bacteria; kingdom Bacillati; phylum Actinomycetota; class Actinomycetes; order Kitasatosporales; family Streptomycetaceae; genus Kitasatospora; species Kitasatospora sp. NPDC054795. The sequence goes on along the minus strand of NZ_JBSHAP010000151.1, from coordinate 19,499 downwards.
AGCAGCACGGCCTCGGCCTGGTCGCGCGGCAGTCGGGAGATCAGGGCGAGCGCGTCGGCGGTGCCGACCGTGGTCAGCGCCGCACGCGCGGTGTCGTCCCCCGCCGCCAGCTCGACCAGTTGCTCGAACGGCAGGTCGGTGACCGGACGGCGGCGCCGGGCGCGCAGGTGGTCGAGGGCGCGGTGGCGGGCGACGGTGGCGGCCCAGCCGCGGAAGCCGTCCCCGTCGCCGGAGAAGCCGCGCAGGTCGCGGGCGATCTGCAGCCAGGCCTCGGAGGCGATGTCCTCGGCGTCCTGCGCGTCCTCCGGCCGGCCGCCGACCAGCACCCGCAGGTAGCGCAGCAGGCCCGGCTGGACGGTCCGGAACAGCAGCCGGAACGCCAGTTCGTCCCCGGCCTGCGCGGCCCGGACCGCCTCGGTCAGGTCGGGGGGAGCGGGGGCCGGGCCCGGCGGCGGGCCGGCGGGTGGGACTGGTCCGGACCGGCCGACGGGTCCGTCGGTGCCCGCTCCGGGGCGCTCTGCACTCTGCACCCGCCACATGATGCGCCATTCGGGCGAACACTTCGGCTCCGGCCGAACGACCACCCGCGGCCGGGGCCAAGGTCCCGAGGACTGCTGTCGTTCGCCCACGGCCCGGACCGGCCCGCCCGGCCTACGTTGTCGGTAGGCGAAGCAGTCCGGGCCGACGGTCCGCCCCGACGCCGGGTCCGCCGAAGCACCCGGTCGGCCGCCGTACCCCCGCCGTGTCCGAGGGCGCACGCACGACCCGTGCGGGCCCCGGTCGCACGACCCCGCCTGGTTTGAGCCGTGCCGCTGGGGACCAGCACTGACGGGGACCACCACCGGCGCCGGGCCCGGCACACCGCACCCGGCGCACCCGTCCGGCACCACGACCAGCAGGGAAAGACCGCGATGACGACCGCCCACGAGCTCCACGGGCTCCACGAGCTCCATGCGAAGGGCCTGCGCGAACACCTCGCACCCGCCCTGCGCGCCCTGGGCCTCATCGGGTGGCGCCGGACCTTCAGCCTGCCGGACGAGACCCACTGGCTGCTGGTCGGCCTGGTCGAGCGCCCCGCCGCCGACCGGGTGCCCTTCACCTTCGAGCTCAGCGTGGTCCGCCGCACCGACTGGAGCGTCGCGGCCCTCCCCGGCCACCGCCCCGACCCGCGCACCCGGTACGGCGTCGAGACCTGGCGGGCCCGGATCGGCGAGGTGCTGCCGGTCGGCGAGGACGTCTGGTGGGAGGTGCTGCCCGGGCCGCGCTGGCAGCTCCCGCTGGACGACGCCGTCGCCGCCGTGCACCGTTACGGCCTGCCGGAGCTGCGGCGCCGGGCCGAGGCGGACCGCACCCCCGCCGGGGAGACCTACCTCCTGCCCGCCGAGCTGGAGGCGGTCAACGCCGCGCTGTCGACCGCGGCGGTGGCCCGGGTGCAGCGCGCCGAGCTGGCCGACGAGGCGCTGGTGCTGACCGGCGCCTGGACCCGCGGCGACGGCGTCGCCCGGACCGTTCTGGCGGGTGTCGCGCAGGGCTTCCTGTCCGCCGGCGACGAGCGCTTCGGCACCGTCCGCTGCCTGGACACCCTGGGCCGCGCGCTGTGGACCTTCCCCGACGGGGGGTAGGAAATCCGCAGGTCGGAGGCGGTGTCACGGGGCGCACCATGACAACCGTCACGCGGATGACGCAACGGACGGCACTGCGCTGACGGAGGGTCGGACGGAAAGACTGGAGGCACGACGCGGGCAGCGGCCCGCGGCCACCAGCCGGGGAGGAACCCACCGTGAGCCAGACCGTCAGTGCCGCCGCCGTCACCAGCGCCGCCGCCCTCACCGGCACCTCCCCGGCCGCGCCCGCCGCCACGTTCCCCGCCACCGGCGCCGCCACCCGCGCCAAGGCCCCCAACCCGCTGGTCTCCGGGCTCCGCCCGCTGGCCCTCGACGTGGCCGCCCCGCTGGCCGGCTACTACCTGCTGCACTCGGCCCTCGGCCTGAGCGAGTTCGCCGCACTGGCCTGGAGCAGCGCCTTCCCGGCCGCCCGGACCGTCCTCGGCCTGCTGGTCGAGCGCAGGCTCAACCTGTGGGCCGCCCTGATGCTGACCGTCAACCTGGCGGGCCTGGCGCTGACCTTCGTCACCGGCGACGCCCGCCTGATGATCGCCAAGGACGGCGGGCTGAGCGGCACCGTGGCACTGGCGATCCTGGTCTCCGCGCTGGTCGGCCGACCGGTGATGACCCCGATGCTGATGCCCTTCCTCACCAAGGGCCGGCCGGAGCGCGCGGCCGCCTGGCAGCGGCTGGTCGAGGGCCGGGCGGCCGGAGCGCGGGCCTTCCGCCGCCACGAGCGCCTGTTCTCGGGCATCTGGGGCACCGCGCTGCTGGCCGAGTGCGCGGCCCGGGTGGTCGGCGCCTTCACCCTGCCGGTGTCGACCATGGCCTGGCTGTCCACCGTCGTCCTGATCGGCGCGATCGTGGCCGGTTCGCTGCTCGGCCAGATCGCGGTCGAGCCGATGGAGCGGCTGGTCCGCGCCGAGGCCGAGGCCCCGACCGCCGCCTGAGCAGACGGCCCGCCGCTTTCCCGAACACCCGGTTCCCTGAACAGCCGCCTCCCCGAACACTTCCCTGAACACTTCCCTGAACGGCCGGTTCCCGGGACTCGAACGGCGAGGAACCATCCGGATCCCCCGGGAGTCGTTCATAACGAGGGGGTAACGGGACCCCCGCCGAGGAAAACGGGGACCCCCATGTACCGGACGACGCACGCGCCGAGCAGTACCGAGGACCGCACGCTCGTCTGGGACGGCTGCCTGAACGTCCGCGACCTGGGCGGCCTGCCCACCGCCTCCGGCCGGCCCACCGCCCACGGCGCGATGGTCCGGGCGGACAACCTGGACCGCCTCACCGCCGAGGGCTGGGACGCCCTCCTCGACCACGGCGTCCGCACCGTGGTCGACCTGCGCAACGCCGAGGAGTACAAGCCGCTCCTCCCGCTCCCCGAGGACGTCGAGCTGGTCCGCGTCCCGCTGGACGAACTGGCCGGCCCCGCCTGGTGGGAGACCCACGGACGACTGGACGGCACCCCGCTCGCGCTCCGCCCCTACCTGGACCACTGTCCGCACGCCGCCGCCGCACTGGTCTCCGCGCTCGCCGGCGCCCGCCCCGGCGGCGTGGTCGTGCACTGCGGCGCCGGCCGCGACCGCACCGGCCTGGCCGTCCTGCTGCTGCTCGCCCTGGCCGGGGTCGACCGGGCCGCGATCGCCGAGGACTACCTGATGAGCGGCCCCAACGTCCGTCCGCTGTACGGGATGCTGGGCCTGCCGGACCCGTACCGCCGGATCGACGCGGTGCTCGCCGAGGCCGGGACCACCGCCGAGGACGCCCTGGCGGCCGCGCTCGACGACTTCGACCCGGTCGGCTACCTGCTCGCGGCGGGCGTCGCACCCGAGCGGATCGCCGCCGTCCGGGAGCGGCTGCTGCCCGCCGAGTAGCGCGGGCCCCCGGAGCCGCCGGGGCTCCGAGAGGGTTCCCCGGGGACGCCCGGGAAGAACTCCGCAAACCATCGTCAACCGATGGTTGACGATCCCCGGATCGACAACCTACGGTTGACGCATGGAGAATCCCGTTGTTCCCAACAGCACTCCGCTGCGCCTCGACGACCTGATCGCCGCGATCAAGAAGGTCCACACCGACGCGCTCGACCAGCTCTCCGACGCGGTCATCGCCGCCGACCACCTCGGCGAGCTCGCCGACCACCTCATCGGCCACTTCGTCGACCAGGCCCGCCGCTCCGGCGCCTCCTGGACCGACATCGGCCGCAGCATGGGCGTCAGCAAGCAGGCCGCCCAGAAGCGCTTCGTGCCCAAGGATCCGGGCGCCCCGAACGACCTCGACCCCAGCCAGGGCTTCAGCCGGTTCACGCCCCGGGCCCGCAGCGTCGTGGTGGCCTCCCAGGAGGAGGCCCGCAAGGCGGGCAACGCCGAGATCACCACGGCGCACCTAGTGCTCGGCCTGCTCGCCGAGCCCGAAGGCATCGGCATGAAGGCGCTCACCGCCCAGGGCGTCACCCCGGAGGCCCTGCGGGCGGTGGCCGCCGCCGCCCTGCCGGCCGCCGTCGACGACCTGCCGGCGCTGATCCCGTTCGACGCCGAGAGCAAGAAGGCGCTGGAACTGACCTTCCGCGAGGCGCTCAAGCTCGGGCACAACTACGTCGGCACCGAGCACCTCCTGCTCGCCCTCCTGGAGCTGGAGAACGGCCAGGGCGTGCTGGCCGGACTGAAGGTGGACAAGCCCGCCGCCGAGGCCTTCGTCTCGGAGGCGATCGCCGCCATCGTCGCCGCCCGGGACGCGGAGGCCGAGCCGCAGCAGTGAAGCCCCGTGCCCTGTCCCGGACGGAACTCCCGCCCGGGACGGGGCACGTGCGCTCAGAACCCGGAGACGTGGGTGGTCACGATCCGCACCCGGCCGTCCTCGGCCGCCTCCAGCGCCGCCCGCAGCCGGGCCGACCGGGCCGGGCCGAGCAGCTCCAGGGCGTCCTCGACCGACGCCCAGCGGTAGTCGTCCAGCTCGCCGGCCGGGACGGTCACGGGGGTGCCGTCCGGGACGGCGCCGAAGTCGAACATGAAGTGCTGGGCAGGGTGGTCGAGTTCGGCCGAGGCGTGGGTCCAGGAGATGGCCAGCAGCTCGCCCGCCCGCCGGACGAGACCGGTCTCCTCCTGCAGCTCCCGCTCGGCGCACTCCACCGGGCCCTCGCCGAGGTCGATCGTGCCGCCCGGGAACTGCCAGTGCTCGCGGTACCCGGCCTTCACGATCAGGATCCGGCCGGACCCGTCCCGCAGCAGGCACCCCGCCGCCGCGTAGATCCGGGGCAGGGAGGCCAGCCATTCCTCACGGGACTTCAACGGCTCAGCCGTCACGGTGCTCCTCCTGGGACGGGGCGGGTTCGGTCGCCCCCACTCTGCCACCAGCCGACGACCGATGAGTCGAGGCCGCCCCGACGGTCCTATCCGGCATGAACACCGTGGAAGCCGAACCGGAACGCCCCGTACTGACCTGCGACCTGGGCGCGCTGACCGCCCCCGACCTGGCCGTCGTCGACGCGCTCGCCCGGCTGCGGCTGGCCGCCGCCCGGCACGGAGTGACCGTGGTGCTGCTGAACGCCGGCGGCCCGCTGCGCGAACTGCTGGCATTCAGCGGCCTGTCCGCGCTGCTGCCGGGCGCGGACGGCCCCCGGGCCTTCGCGGAGCTACTCGGCGACGGAGCCCACGGCGGTCTCGACGGGCTCGACGGGCTCGGCAGCTTCGGCGGCGGACTCCGCGACGGGATCGGCCTCCAGCCGGGGCGAGAGGCCGAAGAGCGGGAAGAGCACGTCGGTGTCCAGGAAGTTGGTGAAGCCGGTGATCCGCCCCTCTGACACCTCCGGCACGATCAGCGCCCACGGCTCGAACCCGCCCGCCGGACTCGGCCGGTACTGGCCGAAGGCCGGACCTCCGTTGGCCGTCACCGGGAGCAGCCGGGAACCGCGGCAGCCGTGACCGGGGCCCAGCATCCACGCCCGGAGTTCGTCCCGCCCGCGCAGCCACATCGAGAACGGCGGCATGTTGAGCGTGACGTCCTCGTGCAGCAGCGCGGCGAGACCGTCCATGTCGTACGCCTCGAAAGCGCGGACGTAGCCGTCCAGCAGCGCGCGTCGGCACTCGTCCAGTTCGGCGGCCGGCCGGGCCGCCGGGGCGTCGGCGGCGAGCACCGCCCGGGCCCGCTGCAGCGCGCTGTTGACCGAGGCCACCGTGACGCCGAGCAGTTCGGCCACCTCGGCGGCCTTCCAGCCGAGCACCTCGCGCAGGATCAGCACCGCCCGCTGCCGGGGCGCGAGGCGCTGCAGTACCGCGACGAAGGCCAGCTTCACCGACTCCCGCTGGACGGCCACCTCGGCCGGGTCCCCCGTCTCGGGCAGCACCCGGCCGTCCGGCGCCGGACCGATCCACGTCACCTCGGGGAGCCGGGTGTCGTGCGCCGCGGCCACCGCGACCGGCCCGGCCAGGTCCATCGGCCGGGCCCGGCCGTTGCGGCCGTTCAGCGCGTCCAGGCAGACGTTGGTGGCTATTCGGTACAGCCAGGAGCGCAGCGCGGCCCGCCCCTCGAAGCCCCGGTGCCCGCGCCAGGCGCGGACCATGGTCTCCTGCACCGCGTCCTCCGCCTCGAAGACCGAGCCGAGCATGCGGTAGCAGTAACCGGTCAACTCGGTGCGGTACCGCTCCAATTGGAGCTCGACCGGCTCCTCCGTGATCACGTCGGTCATCGTGCGCCCCGCCCCCGTCGTCCTGCCCCGTACCTGCGCCTGTGCCTGTGCCCTGGCGAACGGGACGAACGTAGCGCACACCACTGACACCGACCGTGCCGACCGCGCTCCGGCGGCAACAGCCCTGCGGGAGCGGGCCGAAGGCGTCGCCGACCGGCCGCCGCGAGGCGACGGGGAACACGTGACGATGCGCCAGGAACGGTCCGGTGCAGTGCACTGCGGCACGGTGCGGTGCGGTACGGCTCAGTGGGCGGAGTGCTTCTCCGCGCCACGGTGCCGGTGCCCCTTGAGCTCGGCGTGCATCGCCGGGGCGGCGTGCATCGTCGCGCCCGGCGCGTCCCTTCCACCGTGCCGGAACGATTCGCCGGCGCCGTGCCCGGCGGCGGCGTAGGACATCGCGCCGACGCTCGGCATCGGCGCGAACCGGGCGGGCGGGCTCGCCATGCCCCGGCGTTCCAGCAGTTCCTGGGTGCCCTGGCGGAGCTTGGCGGTGCTGCCGGGCGTTCGCTTGGTCATCGTCGGCCTCCCTTCGTCGGCCACCGGCCGGACGGATGCCGACCGGTGGGGCCGAACGGGCTTCATGTCCGGATTTTATCCGGATTGCAGGTCCGTGCCAGTGCGGAAGGGATGTGCGGGCGCCACACCCGGGAGACGTCCGCGGGAGCCTGCGCGAGCGCCGGTACGCGGGCCCCCGTCACACGCGTGACCGGCTCAGCCCATGACCTCGTGGACGAAGCACCAGCGCCAGTCCTCCCCCGGCTCGTACGAGCGGATCACCGGGTGGGAGGTGTTGTGGAAGTGCGCGGTGGCGTGCCGTTGCGGAGAGAAGTCGCAGCAGCCGATGTGGCCGCAGTCCAGGCAGATCCGCAGGTGCACCCAGTCCCGGCGGCCCTGCTCCAGGCAGTCGGCGCAGCCGTCGGCGGGCGGCCGGGGCTCGATGTTCTGAGGGGCCAGAGCGAGGTCTTCGCAGGCGCTCATGACTGAAAGGCTATGCCGCCCCGGCACGGAACGCCCGCTCAGGGCGGCCACGGACGGGCGTCCCGAGGGTGGCACTGCCGTTCCCGGGTTCCCCCGTCCCAGGCACCCCCGGCCCAGGAACGGCTGTCCCAGGCATCCCCGGCCCGGGAAGGGCTGTCCCAGGAAGGGAGTTCCCGGGAAAAGCGCAACCCTGGGTAACCGCTCGCAGCCCGCGCAGAGTGGTCGGCACCGGCCCGACCGAACCTCTGGAGCCCCCGATGAGCCACCCGTCCGCCACCGCCCGCACCGCTGTCGTCACCGGAGCCGCCAGCGGCATGGGCGCCGCCACCGCCCGGCTGCTCGCCGCATCCGGCGCCCGGGTCGCCCTGCTCGCCCGCCGCACCGAGCGGCTGGACGCCCTCGCCGCCGAGATCGCCGCCGCGGGCGGACAGGCGCTCGCCGTCACCACCGACATCACCGACCAGGCCTCGGTGGACGCCGCCGCGAAGACCGTCCACGACGCCTACGGCCCGGTCGACCTGGTGGTCAACAACGCCGGGGTGATGCTGCCCAACCCCCTCGCCGACGGCCGGATCGACGAGTGGACCCGCATGGTCGACACCAACCTCACCGGCGCGCTGCGGATCGTCCGCGCCTTCGGCTCCGACCTCACCGCGGCCGCCGCCGAGGGCCGCACCGCCGACCTGGTCAACGTCTCCTCGATCGCCTCGCACGTGGTCTTCCCCGACTACGCGGTGTACGGAGCCACCAAGGCCGCGCTCACCCAGCTGTCCGCCGCCCTGCGCAGCGAGTTCGGCCCGCGCGACGTCCGGGTCAGCGCGATCGAACCCGGACTGACCGACACCGAACTCGCCGAGCACATCGACAACCCGGTGCTGCGCGAACAGCTCGGCGGCATGTTCACCGCCATCCCGGCGCTCGCGGCCGAGGACGTCGCCGACCTCGTCGCCTACACCGTGAGCCGCCCCCGGCACGTCAACCTGCGCCACCTGGTCGTCCTGCCGACCCGGCAGGCGTAGGGCCGCGTCGTCCGGCACTGCCGAATCCCCGCCCCTCGCCCGCGGGCGGCATGGGAGCATGCCATCCGTGGCGATCGTGACGGGGAGAACGAACGGCGACACCGGCGGGGCCGACCCCGGCGGTGCGCCCGCGCAACGGAAACGCGGCACGGGAACGCGGGACACCGGTGGCAGAAGCGGCACCGACAGCGGCAGCAGCAGCAGCGACGGCACCGGGGCATCGGCCGTCGGCACCGGAGTGTCCGCCGACAGCACCGGGGTGCCGGCCGACGGCAGCCCCGGAACGGCCCCCGCTCGGATACCCGAGCAGGCCGGCCCCGGCCGGTTCCGGGCCCGTCCGCTGCCCGCCACCGACCGGGTCCGGCAGCCCGTCGCCCTGATCCGGCTGCTCGGCGGCCTGTTCGCCATCGCCCTCACCCTGCTGCTCGCCGACTACGCCCGCGCCACCACCGGCGGCATCGCCGCCGACGTCGCCGAGGCGGCCTCCCTGGTGCCGCGCCCGCTGGCCGGACTGGCCGGCGGTCTCACCACCGCGGCCGTCCTGCTGCTCCCGGTCGGCCTCGCCGTCCGCCGGGTGCTCGGCCCCGACCGGCGACGCGCCCTCCAGCAGGTCTCCGACGGGCTGCTCGCCGCCGTCCTCGCGTACGGCGCCACGCTCGGACTGGACCTGTGGGCCGACGGCCTCGCCCCGCCCTCACTGCTCTCCGCGCTCACCCAGCCGCTGCCCGGCAGCGGCGGACTCGGGCACACCGAGTCCGTCTACGGCTACCTCGCGCCGGCCCTCGCCTTCATGACCGCCTCCGGCAGCCGGGAACGCCGCCTGCCCTGGACCGTCCTCGCCCTCTCCGGCCTGGCCGGGCTGACCGGCGGGTACGCCACCCCCACGGCGCTCCTGCTCGGGCTGCTGATCGGCTGGACGGGCGGCCACGGCACCCTGTACGCGGTCGGCACCCCCGACCCCTGTCCCCGGCCCGGCGAGGTCCTGCGCGCCCTGCGCGACAGCGGCCTGCGCCCGGTCGAGGCCCGGCCGGCCGGCCCCGACCGCTACCGGGTCCGGCAGGCCGACGACCGCCCCGACCTCGACGTCCAGCTCCTCGACCGGCAGGCCGTCACCGCCGCCGCCGTCCAGCGCGCCTGGCGCCGGCTGCGCCTGCGCACCGCCCCCGACCCGCGCGTCCTGCGCTCCCCGCGCACCGGCCTGGAGCACGAGGCCCTGGTCACGTACGCGGCCCTCGCGGCCGGCGTCCGCACCCGCCGCATCGCCGCCACCGCGGGCATCGGCCAGGACACCGCCCTCATCGCGTACGAGCGGCTGGCCGGACGCACCCTCGACGAACTCACCGACGAGGAGATCACCGACGAGTTGCTCACCGACGTCTGGCGACAGTTCGCCCTGCTCCAGCGCCGCGAGATCGCCCACCGCGCCCTCGTCCCCTCCTCCTTGCTGATCGACGGCTCCGGCGCCGTGCACCTGGTCGACTTCGCCGACGGCGACATCGCCGCCACCGAACTCGTCCTCTGCTGCGACCTCGCCCAGCTCCTCACCACCCTCGCCCTGCGCGCCGGCGCCGCCCGTTCGGTCCGCACGGCCACCGCCGTCCTCGGCCCCGACCCGATCGACGCCGCCCTCCCGCTGCTCCAGCCCATCGCCCTCGCCCACACCACCCGCCGCGCCCTCAGGCAGCACGCCAAACGCACCACCGCCCGAGCCGCCGCCGTGACCGGTGACGTGGCTCCCCCGCCCGCCGCCGCAGCCGGCGGCGCCACCGCCCCCGGGCCGGGGACCCCGCACGACTCCCCCGCTCCCGGCGGCCTCCTCGACGAGATCCGCGCGGAGGTCCTGCGCACCCGCCCGCAGGTGGTGGGCCGCCCGGTGCGGCTGGAGCGGTTGCGGCCGCGGACGCTGCTGATCGTCGTCGGCGGGGTGGTGGCCGGCTGGCTGCTGATCCCGCAGCTGTTCGCGGCGGAGGACAATCCGGTCTCCGCGCTGGCGGACGCCGATCCCTGGTGGCTGCTGCTGGCGCTGGCGGCGGCGGCGACGAGCCACGTCGCGGCGGCGATGGGCTTCGTCGGTTTCGTGCCGGAGCGGCTGAACTTCCGCAACGCGGTGCTGGCGCAGGTGGCCGGGTCGTTCGTGAAGCTGGTGTCGCCCGGCGGCGTCGGCGGGGTCGCGCTGAACACCCGCCTGTTGCAGCGGGCGGGCATCCCCACCGCGCAGGCGCTGTCCAGCGTCGGCGTGGGGACGCTGATCGGCCTGGTGCTGCACCTGCTGCAGCTGGGGGCCTTCGTCTACCTGCTGGGCTTCGAACCGGGCGGCTCCGAGCTGGACGCGCTGCCCGCGGTGGTCGCCGGGCTGGCGGGGGCGGCGGCGCTGCTGGCGGTGGTGTCGGCGATCCCGGTGGCGCGGCGGTGGCTGGCGACGCGGCTGCGGCCGCTGACGGCGGAGGTGCTGCCGCGGCTGCTGGACCTGCTGCGCAGCCCGACCCGGCTGGCGGTGGGCGTGACCGGGCAGCTGCTGGTGTCGATCTGCCTGATCGCCTGCCTGTACTGCTGTGCCCGGGCGATCGGCCCGGAGCCGTCCTTCGCCGCGGTCGCGGTGGTGTTCCTGGTGGGCAACGCGGTGGGCAGCGCGGCGCCGACCCCGGGCGGGGCCGGCGCGGTGGACGGGATGCTGCTCACGCTGCTCCAGCAGACCGCCTCGATGGAACAGGGCGGCGCACTGGCCGCGGTGGCGCTGTACCGCCTGCTGACGCTGATCCTGCCGGTGCTGCCGGGCTGGGCGGCCTTCGTCTGGCTGCAACGCCGCCGGGCCCTGTAGCCGGGACGGCCGGTCCGGGCGGGCGGCGGGCCCGGGGCGGGGCGGCAGCGAGCCCGGGGCGGGGGGCCGCAGCCGGCCCCGTCGCCCGCCCGTCGGCTACTCCCGGTACTCCTCCTCGTCGTGCCGGACCGGCCGGGTCTGTTCCACGACGTCCGCGACGTTGGTCGCCGGGTCAGCGCCGAGGGCCCGGCGTTCGGCCACCTCGTCGTAGGTGTCGCCCTCGGGTGCCTTCTCGTCGGTCTCGACGGTCTCGGCGGTCTCCTCGATCAGGTATTCCTCGTGCTGTTCCTGCGGCATGGCATCCGTCCTCACTGTTCGGAGGCCTTCACGGGCCCGGCTGGCGTACTGGCAGTATCCGCCGCCCGGCGCCGGGACGCGAAGCGCCGACGCCGCTCCGGCGTGTTGCCGGGACTGCCGCGAACCCCTTGCCGACCCGCCGGATTGACCCATGAAACAGCGCCCTGAATGACCCAGAGGACAGGTTCATTCCGCCCCTAGGGTCATAGCCATGACGACGAACGAAAGCGCCCGGACCACCCCGACCACCGACGCCGCCGAGGCCCCCACCCGCCTCGACCACGCCCGCACCGCGCCCAAGGTGTTCCGCGCGATGATCGCCCTGGACGCCGCCGCCCGCGAGGGCCTGGACCCGGCCCTGGTCGAACTCGTCCAGGTGCGCACCTCCCAGCTGAACGGCTGTGCGTACTGCCTGGACATGCACGTCAAGGACGCCCGCAAGGCCGGCGAGACCGACGAGCGGATCTACCTGCTGCCGGTCTGGCAGGAGGCCCCGGCCGGGGTCTACAGCGAGCGCGAGCGGGCCGCCCTGGCGCTGGCCGAGGAGATCACCCGGATCCACGGCGGCGTCTCGGACGCGGTGTACGCCCGGGCCGCCGCGCACTTCGCGGAGACCGAACTGGCGCAGCTGATCTCGGTCTGCTTCACCATCAACGCCTGGAACCGCATCAACGTGGCCACCCGCAAGACCCCCGGCGCCGCGTGAGCGCACCGCTGTCCGGAACGCCGTCCGCACCGCCGTCCTGAACGCCGTCCGCACCGCCGTCCTGCACGCCGGCGCAAGCCCGTCCAGGGCGGTGTCCAGGACACCTGCCTGGACAGCGGCCTGAACGCCGTCCGGGCCACCGGGGGTACGATCGGTGCCGTACAAAGGGCTAACCCACACCCACCCGGTGGCCCCGAGGCCCATACGAACGACGGGGAAATCATGTCCGGCTCGCACTACTTCACCGGTGCACCCGAGGTGGCCAGCGACCGCCGGCCGATCACGGTCTCCCTGCCGGACCTCACCCTGGAACTGACCACCGACACCGGGGTGTTCTCCCGCAGCCGACTCGACCCGTGCACCCGGATCCTGCTGGAGCACGCCCCGCAGCCGCGGGTGCGCGGCCCGATCCTGGACATCGGCTGCGGCTACGGCCCGATCGCCCTGACCTGGGCGAGCCGCCGCAAGCGCCTCCCGGTCTGGGCGGTGGACGTCAACGAGCGCGCCCTGGAGCTGGTCCGGCTGAACGCCGAGGCGCTGGGGCTCGGCAACGTCCGGGCCGCCCTGCCCGACGACGTCCCCGCGGACGTCCACTTCGCCACCATCTACTCCAACCCTCCGATCCGGATCGGCAAGGCCGCGCTGCGCCGCCTGCTCACGCACTGGCTCGACCGGCTGACCCCGGACGGCTCGGCGTTCCTGGTGGTGCAGAAGCACCTGGGCTCGGACTCGCTCCAGAAGTGGCTGAACGAGCAGGGCTACCCGACCACTCGGGTCGCGTCGGTCAACGGGTCCCGGATTCTGGAAGCGCGGCCCCGCCCCGAGGTGGGCGAGGGCTCCGAGAGCGGACGAGGTACGACGACGTGAAGCAGCTGCGCGGGACCGAACTGAAGCGTCTGCACCGCACCTGGCGGCGCAGCAACGAGTTCCGGCTCGCGATGATCCTGGAGAACCTCCAGTCGCCGTTCAACGTCGGCTCGGTGGTCCGCACCGGCGCGGCGATGGGCGCCGAGAAGCTGTACCTGGCCGGGGACACCCCGTCGGTGCGCTCGTCCGGCGCGCAGAAGGCCGCGATGGGCACCGACAAGTACCTGAAGGTGGAGCACTTCCCGACCGTCGCCGAGGCCGTCGCGGCGGCCAAGGCGGACGGCTTCAAGGTCGTCGGTCTGGAGCTGGCGGACGAGGCGGTGCCGATGTTCGCCGCGGAGCTGACCCCGGCGGTGGCCTTCGTGCTCGGGCACGAGGACCGCGGGATCACGCCCGAGGCGCTTGCCCTGTGCGACCAGGTGGTGTTCGTGCCGCAGCTGGGCCGGGTCGGCTCGCTGAACGTCTCGGCGGCCGCCACGGTGGCCTGCTACGAGGCGCGCCGGCAGGGCTACGCGATCAGCGGCACCCCGGACGGCGACCTCGCGGGTGACCTGGCGGGCGACCTCGGCGACGACGAGTAACCGAGCAGCGCCCCCGAGGTGCGATCCGAAGCGCGAGGGGAGCCCGGTCCGTCCGCCGACGGGCCGGGCTCCCGGCTTCGCACGGCCTCGGCCTTGGCCTCCGCCCCGGGCCCGTGCCGCAACCCGGGCCTCAGCCCTTGACGTTCCGCCGGGCCGCTCCGACCAGGAACACCACCGCGAGCATCGCCGCGGACAGCGCCCCGACCAGCAGCGGGCCCGGACCGGCCGGGCTGCCGTCGACGCGCACGGCCCCCATGAAGTCGACGGCGGCGACGTTGTTGACCAGGACCCACCAGAGCGGCAGGTAGACCGCCTGGAAGAGCCGGTGGCTCCGGCTCACCACGCCGAGCGCCATGGCCAGCGACGGGACGAACAGCGCGCCGCCGAGCCAGCCCGCCGTCCCCGCGCCGTCGCCCGCCACCAGCATGCGTATCAGCGGGGCGGCGCCCGTCACCGCCGTGAGCACCAGCCCGGACGCCCATTCGGCGAGCAGCCGGCGCCGGGCCGACGGGTAGGCGCCCAGCAGCACCTCCAGACCGTTCTCCACCTGCCGGCTGCCGAGCCGGGACCAGATCAGGACCGGCCACAGCCACACCAGGGGCAGCAGCAGTCCGGTGACGGCGTCCGTCGGCAGCACGAACCCGGCCGCCGTCAGCCCGGCCGCGACCAGCCACCACCACCGGGAGACGCCCTGCACCAGGATGCGGACCTCGCCCGCCAGCAGCCGGCCGAACGCCCCGGCCCGCCGCGGTTCGGTCCGTGGCAGGGCAACCCGCGCGGTCGTCCGGCGCGCCGCCGCGGGCTCCGTCCCGTCGGGCCCGGACAGCCGGCCCGCCGCCCCGGCGGCCGTCGGAACCGCGGCCGGCTCCGGCGGCGCAGCCGCCCCGCCGGACCCGCGTGCGGGATCGAACCTGTCGAACCACAGCGCCGGCAGCACCGCCACGGCGAACGCCGCCAGCACCAGCGCCAGCCGGCCGAGGAGGAACCCGGAGGACGGGTCGAACCCGTCCCAGCGGAAGGTGCCCAGCGGCCTGTCGACCTTGGTCAGGCCGAGGCTGAACCCGCCCGGGTCGGCCGTCCCGTGCTGGGACTCCAGCGCCGCGCCCATCGACCGCGCGATCCGGTGCACACCGAGGCCGTCCAGCGGCGCGGAGGCCGACTGCCCGCCGATCGCGAGCACCATGGCCAGCACGAACCAGACGACGTTGCCGAAACCGCCCCGCAGCAGCGGCACCGTCTCGAACAGGAGCGCCGCCGCCGCGGTGACGGCCATCAGGGGCAGCGAGAGCAGCAGGAACGGCTGCGCCAGGGCTGCCGGGTCGACCGCGCGGTCCTCACCGCGGGCGAGCTGCATCAGCAGCGCGGTGACGGCCAGCACGCCGACCATGGAGGCGAGCACCAGCAGGTTGCTCAGGAACTTGGCCAGGAGGTACTGGGAGGTGCGCAGCGGCGTGGCGGCGAGGATCTGTCCGACCCCGGTCGCCCCGTCCCGCGCGATGCCGCTGCGCACCACGTAGAAGCCGCCGAAGGTGAGCCAGAGGGCGCCGGCCAGGGCGGTGACCGCACCGACGTAGGCGCTGTTGTAGACGCCCCGGTTCCCGCCCACGTCCATGATCGTCCAGTGGCCGCCCGCGTCCGGTACGGCCAGGTGGCCGAGCCCGACCGCGGCGAGCAGCGTCACCGCGTACACCGGCCGGCGCACCCGGTCGCGGAAGTCGCCGACCACCAGCCCGGCGAGCACCGATCCGGTCACCGCCGCACCGCCCGCGGCTCGGCCCCGTCCCGCTCCCCCGGCTGGTGGATGACGTCCAGGTAGGCGTCCTCCAGGTCGGGCGGCACCGGGACCGCGTCGGGCCGCGGCGGCTCGGCGGCGAGCAGTCGCAGCCGCACGCCGCTCCCGGTCCGCACCATCCGGCTGACCACGTGGCGGGCCCGCACCTCCAGGAGGTCGGCCGGATCGACCATCGCCTCCCACACCCGCCCGTCGACCTCCCGGAGCAGTTCGTCCGGCGCGCCCCGGCGCAGCAGCCGCCCCCGGGCGACCACCGCGATGTCGGAGGCGACCGACTCCACGTCGGAGACGATGTGGGTCGACAGCATCACCACCCGGTCCGCCGCGAGCTCGCTGAGCAGGTTGCGCAGGCGCACCCGCTCCTCCGGGTCCAGGCCGGCGGTCGGCTCGTCGACCACGATCACCCGGGGGTCGGCCAGCAGCGCCTGCGCGATGCCGACCCGGCGGAGCATGCCGCCCGAGTACGCGCCGAGCGGGCGCTTGACCGCCTCGGTCAGGTTGACCAGCTGGATCAGCTCGTCGATCCGGGCCCGGGCCGAGCGGGCCCCGATCCCCTTGGCGGCCGCCAGGTAGGACAGGAACTCCCGTGACGTCAGGTTCGGGTAGACCCCGAAGTCCTGCGGCAGGTAGCCGAGTTCCCGGCGCAGCCGGTCCGGCTCGGCCACCACGTCGGCACCCCGGTAGCGGACCTGGCCGCCGGTGGGCCGGGTGACCGTCGACACGATGCGCATCAACGAGGACTTCCCGGCGCCGTTCGGCCCCAACAGCCCCACCATTCCCGGACCGAGCCGCATCGTGATGCCGTCGACGGCCCGCTTTCCGCCCTTGTGGACCTTGGTGACATCCACCAGTTCGAGCACGCTCTCCGTCCTCACCCCTTGAGCTCCGTCCCACGCCCGTCCCGCAGCACCACGACCCCCCGGGGCACCTCGACCCGGTACTTCGTGTCGCAGTTGGCCAGCCCCGAACACCCGGCCCTGAGTTCGAGCACCCCGCCCTCGAGCGTCCAGGACTCCTCGGCGCTGCCGATCTTCCCGCTCGTGTCGAACCAGCGGGTGACCTTGACGTCCTCGCGGTCGACCGCGACCAGGTCGGCCGGCGCACCGTGCGACTTCACGTCCAGGCTCCTGCCGGCGAACTCGAAGGTCCTGTCCTCGGGCACGGCGTCCATGGCGTCGGCACAACCGGCGAGCGACACCAGCGCGGCCACCACGAGAACGACCGTCCCGTATCCGGATCTCGCACGTCGCTCCACCTCATCCTCCTTGCGGCTGTGATCGGATGCACCGTTCCGGGCCCATCCCCCGGGGCCCGTGAACACGCTCGCAAGCCTGGCCGATCCGAGGACTCCTGCCATCTGCCGTTCGGCAGATATCCCGTAGGGCCGAAGGGGGAGTTTCTCCCACCGACAACACCCTCCCGCCGTCGCCAGAATGGCCTCACGGCCGGTACGACCGGGCCGTGCGACAGCACCACCGGGAGGGGACCACATCCATGGACAGCACGACACGGCCCGCACAGAGCCCGGCACCGGCCGAGGCCACCGGGCTCTCCGCACCCGCCGGATCCTCCGTACCGGCCGGCTCCTCCGTACCGGCCGGGTTCTCGGTACCGGCCGGGCTCACCGCCCTCCGCCGGAGCCTGACCCTCAGCCGGCTCTCCTGTGTCGCCCTCGTCCACTCCCTCGGCGTCACCGGCGCGCTCTCCCTCGCCGGCCCGGGCCTCGGACTGGTCCCGCGGGCCATGGCCCGGGTGCGCGCACTGACCGACCGTCAACGCGCCCTGGCCACTGACTGGTCCGGCATCCGCTTCCCGGGGCCGCCCGGCCCGCTGCCCCCGGTGCCCGAGGGTGCCTCCGGCGCATTCGCCCGCTACCGCTGGATCACGGGCGACCCGCAGACCCGCCGCGAGTTCCACTGGGTCCTCGCCGAGCCGTTCCTCGGCAGCGTGCTGGCCTTCCTGCCGATCTCCGCCCTGCTCGCCGGCCTCTGGGGCGTCTTCCTGGCCTTCTTCGGCGTCCCACTGTCCGCCGAGTGGGACGGCCTCTGGTTCGAGTTCATCCCGATCGAGGGCACCGTCACCGCCGTCCTCGCCGGCGTCCTCGGCCTGCTCCACCTCCCGCTCGCACTCTGGCTCGCGCCCCGCACCGTCCACCGGCACGCCCGCCACGTCCACTCGATGCTCGCCCCGGGCGAGCAGGAGCTGCTGGCCGGCCGGATCGCCCACCTGACCGCCACCCGCAGCACCGCCGTCGACACCCGGATGGCCGAGATCCGCAGGATCGAGCGCGACCTGCACGACGGCGCCCAGGCCCGACTGGTCGCGATGGGCATGACCCTGGACGCCGCCGAACACCTCCTGGAGAGCGACCCGCAGGCCGTCCGCGCCCTGCTGGTCGAGGCCCGCCAGTCCTCGGCCAAGGCCCTGGAGGAGCTCCGCGACCTGGTCCGCGGCATCCACCCGCCGGTCCTCGCCGACCGCGGACTCACCGACGCCGTAAGGGCGTTGGCCATGGTCTGCCCGGTCCCCACCGAGGTCTCGGCGGACCTGCCCGGCCGCCCCGAGATGCCCGTCGAGTCCGCCGCCTACTTCGCGGTCTCGGAGCTCCTCACCAACGTCGTCAAGCACTCCGACGCCGGCCGCGCCGGAATCGAACTCCGCTACGATCGCGGCGTGCTGCGCATCACCGTCTCCGACAACGGGCGCGGCGGCGCGGACGCCCGCCGGGGCACCGGGCTGCGCGGCGTCGAACGACGGCTCGCCACCTTCGACGGGGTCGTCTCCGTCAGCAGTCCCCCCGACGGCCCGACCACGGTGACCATGGAGCTTCCTTGCGCATTGTCCTCGCCGAAGACCACTTCCTCCTGAGGGACGGCCTGATCCGCCTCCTCCAGGCCCACGGCCACGAGGTGGCGGCCGCCGTGGACAACGGCCCCGACCTCCTCCGGGCCCTCACCGAGCAGCGGCCGGACATCTCGATCGTCGACGTCCGGCTGCCGCCGACCTTCACCGACGAGGGCCTGCGCGCCGCCCTCACCGCCCGCCGCACCACCCCCGGCCTCCCCGTCCTGCTGCTCTCCCAGTACGTCGAACCCCTCTACGCCCGCGAACTCCTCACCACCGGCGGCCGCGGCATCGGCTACCTGCTGAAGGACCGCATCACCAACGGCGCCCAGTTCCTCGACGCCATCCGCCGCGTCGCCGCCGGCGGCACCGCCATGGACCCCGAGGTCGTCACCCGGCTCCTGGCCGCCAAGGACCGCGACACCGCCCTCGCCACCCTCTCCACCCGCGAACGCGACGTCCTCGAATCCCTCGCCCAGGGCCGCTCCAACGCCGGCATCGCCCAGGCCCTCTTCATCACCGAGAAGGCCGTCGCCAAGCACATCACCAACATCTTCACCAAGCTCGGCCTCCCCCCGACCACCACCGACAACCGCCGCATCCTGGCCGCCCTCACCTACCTCGACCAGTGACCCCACCCGCCGGCGCGCCCAGAAAGGCCCGGACCGGATCCGATCCGGCCCGGGCCTTCGGCAGTGCGGCACGGTCCGTTCCTGCGGACGAACCACTCAGCACCGGCGCTCAACCGGTGACAGTGCGTCATTTCTCCCTCAGTCCGGCTTTCAGCGCCCGCAACCGGCTGTCCCACGTGCAGACCAACTCGTGGAAGCCGCCCGCACTTCGACTGCGGGCAGACTGCAATCGAGACTCCGCGAGATCCAGCCACCCGCGCTGCCATCCGCTGTCTCGGGGAAAGGGGTCCATGGAGTCGGCGAGTTCGGCCGCCCATGCGATGGTCTGACCGCGCATGAAGGCAGTGTCGACCTTCTCCTGACCGTTGACGGCTGCTTCCATGACCCTGCGTCCGTCGAAGCAGTTGTAGGCGCGCCAGGCGCTGGACCGGGCTGCTTCCGGATCCTGCTCTGCGTTCAAGATAGAACGCCGCAGGTAGAGACTCCCCAGAGACATCAGGACGTCAACGTCGGTGAAGTGCTCTTCAAGGAGATCATCCACCACGAGTGCCTCATGGGGCGCTGCCGCATGCTCCCATTCAATGAGCCTTCGCCATCTTCGAACGTGCTGGTCGGAGGGGATGGCGTGACGGTTCTCCGGGGTGCTCGTGCTGGTCGTGGGCGAGAGTCTTCTG